>NZ_JAATEK010000139.1:0-1034 GCF_012034195.1 Microbispora sp. CL1-1 | reverse complement strand
TTTGCTGGCTCCGATTGAGCGCAAGAACGGCTGGCAACTGGCGGACGCGGCCGGGACGCGGCTCCTGCTCGCATGCAGCGCTGTTGAACAGCGCCCACGGGGATCCCCGGCAGGTGGGGGTTGACCTGCGCGATTACGTGATGGGCAACCTCGGTCGCCGCGATGCTGTACTGATCGTGATGACACCGGCTTCCTGAAGGAGGGCGGCGAGTCAGCCGGGGTGCAGCGCCAGTACTCCGGCACGGCGGGCCGGATCGAGAACTGCCAGCTTGGCGTGTTCCTCGCCTACGCCTCCCCACTGGGCAGGACGCTGATCGACACCGAGCTGTATCTGCCGAAGTCCTGGACTTAAGACAGGGAGCGGTGCATCCGGGCCGGAATCGGCGAGGAGGTGGAGTTCGCCACTAAGCCGGTGCTCGCCCGGACGCTGCTGGCCCGAGCCGTGAAGGTGGGCGTGCCGGCCTCCTGGGTGAGCGCTGATGAGGCCTATGGCATGGACAACAAGGTCACGTCCACGGAGGTGGTGTACGAGCCTGCCACCGCGTGATCCGTTTTTGCAGGTTAAGCGGTGAGGGTGCCGGGGAGCTGTTCCTGGTCCGGTGTGTCGCCGCGGATCACGCGGAGGCGGGCTTTGGCCAGCACGTCCAGGCCCATGTAGCGGCGGGCTTCGGTCCATTCGTCGGTCTGCTCGGCGAGTACGGCGCCGACGAGCCGGATGATGGCGGCGCGGTCGGGGAAGATGCCCACGACGTCGGTGCGGCGGCGGATCTCCTTGTTCAGCCGCTCTTGAGGGTTGTTGGACCAGACCTGTTTCCAGATCTCCCTGGGGAACTGGGCGAAGGCCAGCAGGTCGTCGCGAGCGGCGTCGAGGTGGTCGGCGGCGGCCGGGTACTTGGCCGCCAGGGCGTCGATGACCCAGCGGTGCTGTGCGCGTACCTGCTCGGCGGTCGGCTGGTCGAAGATGGTCCGCACCAGGGTGGCCACCCACGGCTGAGCCGACTTGGGCACGGTGGTGAGCAGGTTCCGCAGGTAGT
>NZ_JAATEK010000138.1:0-1087 GCF_012034195.1 Microbispora sp. CL1-1 | reverse complement strand
TGCGGAGGTCGCCCGCGTCTGGTTCACAGCGTCGGCGCTCATAGTTTCGGTGCCTTTTTTCAGTGGAGTCAGCGTGGCCGGGGGATCGTCCTCAATGGCGGCCGCGTAGGCGCTAGCGCAGTTACGTACGGGACGGACCTTGGCCCCGGTCACTGCGCCGGAAGGAACCTCCGGTCCTCGCGAAGCCCGCTCCGCTGGGCCTTCGCTGCGGTCCTCGCTCCCTTCCGCTCCGCTCCCTGATCCCGCCGGAGCAATCCCGACGGAGCACGGGGCCATGCGGCACTACGGCGCAGGTGAAGCCCCGGGAAGCAGTGTGACCTTGGGGAGCAGGTGGCCCTAGGGAGCACCGTGAAGCCCGGTCGAGCACTGCGAAGTCCTGCAGTGCACTGTGAAGCCCAGCGGACAGCGCCCGCGGCCATCGCCTCGTGCCTGGTGTCGGCTCTCGGCCACGGGGTCATGCACGCAGCCGTCGGGCCTGTCCGTGCGTCGCCCGGCTTGCCCTGCGCGTCCGCCCGGGCCTGCCCGCGCGTCACCCACCCCCCCCGTGGCTCCCGCCTCACTCGCGCAGCCGTGCGGGCTCCCGCGCGTCGCCCGGGCCTGCCTGCGCGGCACCCTGGCCTGCCTGCCGCGCCCGGTTCCTCTGTGCCTGCCGTCTCCTTCCCGCAGCCGCGCGGCCCTGCACTTGTGCGTCGTCCGCTGTGCCTCTCGCCTCACGCCCGCAGCCTCCGGTGCCTGTCCGTGCGTCGCCCGGGCCGGCCTGTGCGTCGCCCACCCTCCTGCCTCCCGCCTCACTCCGGCAGCCGTGCGGGCCTGTCCGCGCGTTGCCCGGGCTTGCCCTGCGCATCGCTCACCCCGTGCCTCTCGCCTTACTCGTGTGGTCGTCGGGTTCTTCCGAGGCGGTGGTAGGTGAAGGCCCAGCGGTCTTCGCCTTCTTTGCGGCGGGTGTAGCGGTCGGGGTGCTGGTAGCGGTCGCGGTTGTGGAACTGGCAGGCCGGGCCGAGGAGTTTCAGGTCGGTGAGGCCGCCGGTGCTCCAGTTGTCGGCGTGGTCGATCTGGCACATGGTCGCTGGGAGCGGGCAGCCGTCGA
>NZ_JAATEK010000137.1:0-1096 GCF_012034195.1 Microbispora sp. CL1-1 | reverse complement strand
GGGATCATCTGGGCGATGAGCAGCACGAAGCTCAGCACGCCGCCGCCGCGCGGGCGCAGCTTGGCCAGCGAGTATGCCGCGGGCGCCGCGATCACCAGGGTCAGGGCCACGGTGCCCAGCCCGACCACGAGGCTGGTGGCGAGGTAGGGCCCCTGCTGCTCCAGCACCGCGCGGTAGCCGTCCAGCGTGCCGTGCACCGGGAACCAGTAGGGCGGCGACTTGCGCATGTCCTGGTCGCGGGTGAACGAGACGTTGATCATCCAGTAGACCGGGAACAGCATGAGCACGGTGAACACCACGCCCAGGCCGGTCCGCCACCAGGTGCGCCGGGTCGCCGTCATGCCGCCCCCTGCTTTCGCTGCGTACGGATGTAGACGAGGCCGAAGACCAGCGCGATCACGATCAGCAGGTTGCCGACCGCCGCGCCGGGTCCGAAGGACGGCAGCAGGTTGCCGAAGCCGAGCCGGTAGGACCAGGTGGCCAGCGTCGTGGACGCGTCGCTCGGGCCGCCCTTCGTCATGATCCAGATGATGTCGAACACCTTGAGCGTGTAGACCAGCCCGAGCAGCAGCGTGATCGCCGAGACCGGCCGCAGCAGCGGGAACGTCACCCGCCAGAACCGCTGCCAGCCGGTCGCCCCGTCGAGGGCCGCCGCCTCGTGGATGTGGGAGGGGATCGCCTGCAGCCCGCTGTAGAGCACCACCAGGTTGAACGGGATGCCGATCCAGATGTTGGCGATGGTCACCGACCACAGCGACCAGTCCGGCGAGGTCAGCCAGTTGACCGGGCCGACGCCGACCCAGCTCAGGGCCGCGTTGACCACGCCCGACTCGCTGTTGAGCATCCACGACCAGGTCGAGGACGACACGATCAGCGGCAGCAGCCACGGCACCAGGAACAACGCCCGCAGCGTGGCCGACAGCCGGAAGTTGCGGCTGAAGAACACCGCCAGCGCAAGCCCGATGGTGAACTGGAAGGCCAGCGACACCACGGTGAACACCACCGTGTGCCACAGCGCCGGGCCGAAGGTGGCATCGGCGAACACCTTCGCGTAGTTGGCGAACCCCGTGAACGGCGCGTCCCCCTGCACGAACGA
>NZ_JAATEK010000136.1:0-1111 GCF_012034195.1 Microbispora sp. CL1-1 | reverse complement strand
CCGAAACCCGCCCGGCCTCCCGGCGTACGCGCAAACCCACCGGGTGAGCGCCATCGGCGACCGGAACCGGGCGGAACCCGACCGGCGGGCTCGGCACACGACCGAGCCCGCCCTTCTCATCCCGAAAACCCTCGCTGTACGAGCGGGCGGTCCGCATCGGGGATCGCGACACGGCCGGGTGCGTGCCCGGACATGGCCAGCGTGACAGACGACCGATCCGTCGGAGAACGCGTCCGAGCGGGCCTCCGCCGAGCGACGACGCCGCCCGCTCGGACGCGCGCACCGCGGCGAAGCCGTACTCGGTCATCCGCCGCTCGTACTCCCCGATCGCGGCCGTCAGGGACGCGCCCGAGGACACGGCCGCGCGGAGCGTGCGGCAGGGCAGCGCCGCGTCCAGCAGCGCGCAGTTCGCCCCCGAGCCCTGGGCCGGGCTCATCGCGTGGACGGCGTCTCCGAGCACCGTGACGGCGGACGCCTCCCACGGCGCGACGGGCACCGAGCTCCTGATCGGGACGCAGGAGGTCTGGTCCACGTCGGCGGCCTCGATCCAGCCGCACCAAGGCCGGGTGCCAGCCCACGACGCGCTCGGCCACGAAGCGGTGCAGGTGTCCGGCGCCGCGGGACGACAACTCGGCATCGGAGCCGGGCAGCAGGGCGGCGGGCACGGCGAGCGGCCACATCACGTAGTCGCCCCGCCAGCGCGGATCCAGACCCGGCCACAGCCGGGCCGCCGCCCGTGCCGGATCCTCTCGCAGGCGCATGAGCCCGAGCGCCAGGCCCAGCCGGCCCGCCCGTACGGACATGGATCCCCCCGCCAGCCGGGACGGCAGCAGCTCGGCCACCTCCTCGGTCAGCGGTGTCCTCCCGTAGACGCACCGGGTGCCGAGGTCCTTGATCCGCGCGTGCTGGAGCAGTTCGCGGCGCACCCGATATATGAAACGATTCATATGGCCCCGTTCCGGTCGGTGAGCGCGCAGAGCATGCCGACCTGCGCGGCCCCAAGGCTGCCGCCTCCCCCCAGGATGAACGCCGTCGTTATCGGCCGCTTCCCCACACGCCCCGGCCGCAGTTCCCTTTCCTCCCCGTACGTACACCACCGTTCCGTCCGCCG
>NZ_JAATEK010000135.1:0-1151 GCF_012034195.1 Microbispora sp. CL1-1 | reverse complement strand
ACCGTCACCGCCTCCTTCTACGAAGACCTGACCACCCTCACCGACGCCATCACCGCCCCCGACAACGCCCCCGACAACGCCCCCGGCAACGCCGCCGATCCAGTCCCCGACCTCATCGTCCTGCCGATCCCCACCCACAGCCCCAACACACACAACACCAGCCCCACCAGCGTGGAAGAAGGCGCGACCACGCACGACAGCCCGGTGGAGACAGCGCACGCGGTGCTCGAACACACCCTGCACACCCTGCAGACCTACCTGACCGACGACCGCCTCGCCGACACCCGCCTGCTCCTGCTCACCCACCAGGCCGTCGCCGTCAACAACAACGACCCCATCGACCTGACCACCGCCCCCCTCTGGGGCCTCATCCGCACCGCACAAACCGAACACCCCGGCCGCATCCACCTCATCGACCACGACACCCACCCCAACTCCCTCACCACCCTCCCCCAAGCCACCGCCACCGCCCACCACCACAACGAACCCCACACCGCACTCCGCACCGGAACCCACCTCACCCCACGCCTCACCCCCCACACCCCCCAACCCACCGAACCCGCCCAACCCCACACCTGGGACCCCAACGGCACCGTCCTGATCACCGGCGGCCTAACCGGCATCGGCGCCCTCCTCGCCCACCACCTCGCCACCCACCACCACATCCGCCACCTCCACCTCGCCGGACGACGCGGCCACAACACCCCCGGCGCCGACCAACTCCTCACCGACCTCACCACCGCCGGCGCCCACGTCACCATCACCGCCACCGACATCACCGACCCCCACGCCGTCCACACCCTCATCAACTCCATCCCCCACGACCACCCCCTCACCGCCGTCATCCACGCCGCCGGCATCACCCACGACACCCCCCTGGCCACCCTCACCCCCCACCACCTCCACCCCGTCCTCGCCCCCAAAATCGACGGCGCCTACCACCTCCACCACCACACCCGCCACCACAACCTCGCCGCCTTCATCCTCTTCTCCTCCATCAGCGGCCTCCTCGGCGGCGCCGCCCAAGCCAACTACGCCGCCGCCAACACCTTCCACGACGCCCTCGCCCACCACCGCCACACCACCGGCCTCCCCGCCACCAGCCTCGCCTGGGGACTATGGGCCCACACCAGCACCCTCACCACCAACCT
>NZ_JAATEK010000134.1:0-1199 GCF_012034195.1 Microbispora sp. CL1-1 | reverse complement strand
GCTGCCTAATGCTTTTGTCAAGCCACCGCAGCCCGGACATGGCTAGGGTCGTACGGCCTCCTGTGCCGCAGAATCGCGTGCAGGACGTTGACACGGCGGCGGGCCAGGGCGATGAGGGCCTGGTGATGCCGTTTGCCTGCGGCGCGTTTGCGGTCGTAGAAGGCCCGGCTGGCCGGGTCGCAGCTGATAGCGATGAAGGCCGACTGGTAGAAGACCCGCTTGAGGGCCTTGTTGCCTGCCGTGGCGCGCTGCAAGTAGCGGACCTTGCCCGACTGCTTGAGCACCGGGGCCAGGCCCGCGGCCGAGGCGAGCTGGTCGGGGCTGGCGAATCGGGCAATGCCGCCGGTTTCGGCGAGGAACTCCGCAGTCAGGGTCGCCCCCATCCCCGGCAGGCTGAGGATGAGGGCCGCATCAGGGTGGCGCGCCAGCACCTCCTGGATGCGCGCATCGAGCTGGGCCAGCCGTTCACGTCCGGCCAGCGCTTCGGCCGCCAGGTCGCGGATGATGTCCGCAGCCACCGTCTGCCCGGGGACGGCGATGTGCTGGGCTGCCGCGGCGTCGATCGCCGCCTCGGCCAGCGCTCGGACCATCGACGCCTTCACATGCCGCACCTGGCGCAGATGGGCCAGTACGTCCTCCAGCCCGGCGTCGCGGATCTCGGCCGGAGTGACGAAGCGGGTCAGCAGGTGGAGACCGAGCTTGCCGGTGACATCGACCACTCGCTCCAGGCCGGGGTGGATCGAGGTGAGCAGATCCCGCAGGCGGGCGGCCCGCCGGGTGGCGTCGGTGACCAGCTCCGCACGCCGGCCGACCAGCAGCCGCAGTTCGGCGTCCAGTTCCCGGCCCGGCTGCACTGGTCGCAGGTCATCGCGCATGCGCACCTGATCGGCGATCACGCGGGCGTCCTTGGGGTCGCTCTTGCGCTCCCCGCCCACGGTGGCGCGCCGTGCCCGGTTGACCGCCATCCCCGGCACATGGACCACGGCAAGGCCCGCGTGCAGCAGCATCGCCTCCAGCAGGCCGGCGATACCACCCAGCACGTCGATCCCGACAGTGGCCGGGCCGTGCTCGGCCTGCGCGACGGTGATGTGCTCGATCAGCTCGCCAATGGCACCGGGGGCGTTGTCGAAGCGGCGGCTGAGCAGCACCTTCCCGGTCTCAGCGACCTTGATCTCGGCCCAGTGGAACTCCTTGGAAAC
>NZ_JAATEK010000133.1:0-1256 GCF_012034195.1 Microbispora sp. CL1-1 | reverse complement strand
CACGCCCAGGCCGCCCGGCTCGCCGATCATCTGGACCACCACCCCGACCTCGACCCGGCCGACGTCGGCCACTCCCTGGCCACCACCCGCACCCACTTCGACCACCGCGCCGTCATCATCGGAACCACCCGCCACGAACTCCTGGAACGCACCCGCGCCCTCGCCGACGGAAACACCGGCGGCATCGTGACCGGAATCGCCCGCCCCGGCGGACTCGCCTTCGTCTTCACCGGCCAGGGCAGCCAACACACCGGCATGGGACGCGGCCTGTACGCCACCTACCCCGCCTTCGCCACCACCCTCGACCACACCATCGAGCTACTCGACCAGCACCTCGCCGGACACGCACCCGTACCACTACGCGAAGTACTGCTCGGCGACACCGACCCCACCCTGCTCGACCAGACCCTCTACACCCAGCCCGCGCTGTTCGCCCTGCAAACCGCCCTCACCCACCTGCTGGCCACCTGGGGCATCACCCCCACCGCCGTCGCCGGACACTCCATCGGCGCCATCGCCGCCGCCCACACCGCCGGCATCCTCACCCTCCCCCACGCCGCCGCCCTCGTCGCCACCCGCGCCCGCCTCATGCACACCCTCCCCCCCGGCGGCGCCATGACCGCCATCAACGCACCCGCAGACCACATCACCCCCCAACTCGCCCCTCACCACGACACCGTCACCATCGCCGCACTCAACACCCCCACCTCCACCGTCATCTCCGGCGACACCCACACCATCACCCACCTCACCCAGCACTTCCGCGACCACGGCTACAAAGTCCGCCCCCTGACCGTCAGCCACGCCTTCCACTCCCCCCACATGAACCCCATCCTGGAGGAGTTCGAACACGCCGTCGCCGAGCTGTCCCTCACCCCGCCCACGGGACCGGTCATCCCCTTCGTCTCCGACCTCACCGGCCAGATCGCCACCCCAACCGACCTGACCGACCCCTCCTACTGGACCCGCCACCTGCGCAACCCCGTCCGCTTCACCGACGCCACCACCACCCTGCACGACAACGGCATCACCACCTTCATCGAAATCGGGCCCGACGGCGTCCTCAGCGGGCTCATCCGCGAAACCCTCGACCACGAACCAGACCTGATCGCCGTCCCCGTCCTACGCCGCGACCACCCCGAACCCCACACCGCCGTCACCGCCGCCGCCCACGCCCACACCCACGGCACCCCCGTCGACTGGACCCCCCTCCACCGCCACGCCACCACCATCGACCTGCCCACCTACGCCTTCCA
>NZ_JAATEK010000132.1:0-1324 GCF_012034195.1 Microbispora sp. CL1-1 | reverse complement strand
TTGAGAGTGGGTGTGCTTACGGCATTCGGCCAGGATCTCCAGGCCCATGTAGCGGCGCTGCTCGGTCCACTCGTCGTTCTGCTCGGCCAGCACCGCGCCGACCAGGCGGACGATGGCCTCCCGGTCGGGGAAGATGCCGACCACGTCGGTGCGGCGGCGGATCTCCTTGTTCAGCCGCTCTTGGGGGTTGTTGGACCAGATCTGCCGCCAGACGGCCGTGGGGAAGGCGGTGAAGGCCAGGATGTCATCACGGGCCTCGTCCAGCCGGTCGGCGGCCTTGGGGTACTTGGCCTCCAGCACCTCGACCACGTGCCGGTGCTGGGCGTGCACGGACTCGGTGTCGGGCTGTTCGAAGATGGTGCGCAGCATCGTGTGCACCCACGGCTGCGCCGTCTTCGGGACACAGGTGCCCAGGTTTCTCGCGAAGTGGGTGCGGCAGCGCTGCCAGGAGGCGCCGGGCAGCGTGGCGGCGATCGCGTCACGTAGCCCGGCGTGGCAGTCGCTGGTGACCAGCAGGACGCCGGACAGGCCGCGGGCGACCAGGCCACGCAGGAACGCCAGCCAGCCCGCCCCGTCTTCGCAGGAGACGACGTCCAGGCCGAGGATCTCCCGCTGCCCGTCGGCATTGACACCGGTGGCGATCAGGCAGTGCACGTTCACCGTCCGCCCGCCCTCACGCACCTTCTGAGTGAGCGCGTCGATCCAGACGAAGGTGTACGGCCCGCCGTCCAAAGGCCGGGACCGGAACGAGGCGACCAGCTCATCCAGCTCGGCGGCCATCTTCGACACCTGCGATTTGGACAGCTTGGTGATGCCCATCGACTCGGCGAGTTTTTCCATCCGCCGTGTGGACACACCCAGCAGGTAGGAGGTGGCCACCACGCTGGTCAGCGCCCGTTCGGCCCGGCGGCGCTTGTCCAGCAGGAAGTCCGGGAAGTACGACCCCGACCGCAGGCGGGGGATGGCCAGCTCGATGGTCCCGGCCCGGGTGTCCCACTCCCGGCTGCGGTAGCCGTTGCGGGAGTTGACCCGCTCGCTGCTGACCTCGCCGTAGCCGGCCCCGCACAGCTGCTCGACCTCGGCGTCCATCATCCGCTGCGCGAACTCGCGGATCATCGTGCGCAGCAGGTCCGGGCTCGCCGCGGCGAGAGTCTCGTCGAAGTAGTCCCCGGCAGCGGGCACAATGTCATTGACGGCCACTTCATCCCCTTCGTGTCTGAATGTGCGAATCGAAGGATTACGAAGTGGCCGTCTCTTGTCACATGGATCTCTCCCGTCGCACCAAGGGAAAGATCACCCGTACACCACTCCCATGGACGCTAAC
>NZ_JAATEK010000131.1:0-1329 GCF_012034195.1 Microbispora sp. CL1-1 | reverse complement strand
CTGCGGGACCGGTATGAGGCGCATCACCGGGTGTCGATCACCGACGGTGCGCTCGTGGCGGCGGCGACGCTGGCCGACCGTTACATCAGTGACCGGTTCCTGCCGGACAAGGCGATCGACCTGATCGACGAGGCGGGGTCGCGGATGCGGATCCGCCGGATGACGGCGCCGCCGGACCTGCGTGAGTACGACGAGAAGATCGCGAATGTGCGGCGGGAGAAGGAGTCCGCGATCGACGCGCAGGACTTCGAGAAGGCCGCGGCGTTGCGGGATCAGGAAAAGCAGCTGCAGCTCAAGCGGGAGCGGCGGGAGAAGGAGTGGAAGGCCGGCGACATGGATGTCGTGGCCGAGGTGACCGAGGAGCTGATCGCCGAGGTTCTGGCCACCGCCACCGGTATCCCGGTGTTCAAGCTGACCGAGGAGGAGTCGCAGCGGCTGCTGCGGATGGAAGACGAGCTGCACAAGCGGATCATCGGTCAGGACGACGCGATCAAGGGGCTGTCGCGGTCGATCCGGCGTACGCGGGCCGGTCTGAAGGATCCGCGGCGTCCGGGTGGGTCGTTCATCTTCGCCGGCCCGTCGGGTGTCGGTAAGACCGAGCTGTCCAAGGCGCTGGCGGAGTTCCTGTTCGGCGACGAAGACGCGCTGATCATGCTGGACATGTCGGAGTTCATGGAGAAGCACACCGTCTCGCGGCTGTTCGGCTCCCCGCCCGGCTACGTCGGGTACGAAGAGGGTGGTCAGCTCACCGAGAAGGTGCGGCGCAAGCCGTTCTCCGTCGTCCTGTTCGACGAGGTCGAGAAGGCGCACGGGGACATCTTCAACAGCCTGTTGCAGATTCTGGAGGACGGTCGCCTGACCGACGCCCAGGGCCGGGTTGTGGACTTCAAGAACACCGTCATCATCATGACGACCAACCTCGGCACCCGTGACATCTCCAAGGCCGTGGGGCTGGGCTTCGCGAAGGCGAACGACGAGGAGAGCACGTACGAGCGGATGAAGGTCAAGGTGCAGGAGGAGCTCAAGCAGCACTTCCGGCCGGAGTTCCTCAACCGCGTCGACGACATCGTGGTCTTCCACCAGCTCACGCCCAAGGAGATCATCCAGATCGTGGACCTGATGCTCGCCCAGGTGGCCGAGCGTCTGAAGGACCGCGACATGGGCCTGGAGCTGACCCCGGCCGCCAAGCAGCTGCTGGCCGACCGGGGGTACGACCCGGTGATGGGCGCCCGTCCGCTGCGCCGCACGATCCAGCGCGAGCTGGAGGACACGCTGTCGGAGAAGATCCTCTACGGCGAGCTGCGGCCGGGCCAGGTCGTCAAGATCGAC
>NZ_JAATEK010000130.1:0-1363 GCF_012034195.1 Microbispora sp. CL1-1 | reverse complement strand
CAGGGCCCAAGCGTTCTCGGCTGGTGAGATGGGCGCAGCCCTGGGACGGACGGGTAGTTGAGGGCGCCCCGGTGCGGAGATGACAAACGCGACCCCTCATGATCGTCGGTGTCTAGCCAGTCGATCAAGAACAGGGGTCGCGTTCGCGTGCCATCATCCCCGATCGACGTGCTCTCCCGCCACCTGGAGCGCGTCACCATCTGCGATCCGCTGTCCGACCTGCCCACCCTTGCCGAGGTGCTGGATGCCATACCGGACCCTCGCAGCCGCCGCGGGCGCCGCTACCGACTCGGCCCGCTGCTCGCGTTAGCCCTGCTCGCCGTGCTCGGCGGAGCGACTTCCCTGGCGAAGATCACCCGGTTCATCGCCGGATACGATCCCGAGCTACGCGCCCGGATCGGTCTCCCGGGCCCCGTACGGCTGGCCGCCTCCACCCTGGGACGGCTGCTGGCCCGCCTGGACGGCGACGACTTCGACGCTGCGACCTGCGCCTACCTGGCCAGGCTGGCCGCCGCGCCACCAGCGACCGGCACGAACGGCACGAACGGCACGAACGGCAGAACAGCGCTACTCGGCCTGGCCGTGGACGGCAAAACCCTGCGCGGCAGCCGCACCGGCGACCGTGTGACCCACCTGCTGGCCGCCACCCGCCACGACACCCAGACGGTGATGGCTCAAGCCCAGGTCGCAGCCAAAAGCAACGAGATCCCCGCGTTCACGCCCCTGCTGTCCGGGCTCGACCTCACCAGCGTGGTCATCACCGCCGACGCCCTGCACACCCAGCACGAGCACGCCAGGCAGATCGTCGCGGCCGGAGGGCACTACGTGTTCATCGTCAAGGGCAACCAGCCCACCCTGCTGCGCCGGCTCAAGGCCCTGCCCTGGCGCGAGGCCATCCTCAACGACCGCACCGACGAGACCCGGCACGGACGCCGCGAGATCCGCCGCATGAAGATCTGCACCGTCCGCCCAGGCCTGCCCTTCCCCCACGCCGCCCAGGCCATCCAGGTCAAACGACGCCGCACCAACAACGCCACCGGGAAGACCACCATCGTCACCATCTACGCCATCACCAGCCTGCACCCCGGCCAGATCACCCATGCCCACCTCGCCGGACTGATCCGCGGCCACTGGAGCATCGAAGCCCTGCACCACATCCGCGACGTCACCTACCGCGAAGACGCCTGCACGATGAGGACCGGGGCCGCACCCCGGATCATGGCGAGCCTCCGCAATCTGGCCATCGGCCTGGCCCGCCTGATCGGCTGGACCAACATCGCCGCCGCCACCGACCACTACCGCAGCCACCCCACCGATGCACTTCAGCTACTCGGTCTCACAACCTGAGAACGCTTCAGCCCTG
>NZ_JAATEK010000013.1:0-187434 GCF_012034195.1 Microbispora sp. CL1-1 | reverse complement strand
TGATGTCGTCCTCCTGAGCGACGGCGGCGGGATCAAGAAGGCGCTGACCCACCCCATCGTGGGGGCAGGCAAGGTGGCTCGTCTTCTTACCGCAGGCCTGGACAGGTTCGGCGACGGCGTGTCGGTCGAGCCGGTGCAGGTCAACGGCTATCCGGGCCTCGTCATGCGGATCGGCGGGGAGATCGACGGCGTCGTGGCGATGCGGATCGAGGATGGCCTCGTCACCGGGGTCTACTTCGTCCGCAATCCCGCCAAGCTGACGCATGTGGAACGCGAGACCGCACTGAGCCGCTGATGCGCTGTCCGCGCCGGTCCGGCCACCGCGCCCGGCCACCGCGCCCGGCCACCGGGCGCGACCAGCGCGTGTGCGGCCAGCGCGTGTGCGGCCAGCGCGCGGGGACGGCGCGTGCGGGGCAGGGTGTACGGGGGCAGGGTGTACGGGGGCAGGGTGTGCGCGGCCGACGCGTGCGGCGACGGAGTGTACGGGGGCAGGGCGTTTGGGGCCGGGCGCCATCCGATCAGAGAGCTTGGGCGGCTCAGGGACCTTGGGTGGCGTCGTCCTCGGGCGCCGTGCCGTACAGGCGGGACAGGTCGGCGACGGCCTCGGTCATCATCGCGCGCAGCTCGGCCGGCTCCAGCACCTCGACGAGCACGCCCATGCGCAGGAACAGCCACCTGGCGTGTGTGAGGGACTCGATCGGCAGCGTCAGCCGCGTCCAGCCGCCAGGCTCCGGCTGCCCGTCGGCGAGCGCCTTGTCGACGACGTCCTGCCCGACGGTGTATCGGAACAGGTCCTCCGCGCCCGGCGCGAGCCGCACCACCGCCTCGGCCGTGTACATGCGTGAGGCGAAATCCGCGGCGAAACCGCGCCAGAACTCGGCGAGGTCGAAGTCCTGCGGCCGTTCGAAGCGCTCGGGCAGCACCTCGGCCTCGATGATCCGGCCCACCCGGTAGGTGCGCACCGTGCCCGAGCAGGCGGCCGCGAGATACCAGGAACCCCCCTTGAGAACCAGCCCGTAGGGATGCACCAGCCGTTCCACCTCGGTCGGCCCCCATCGGCGGTAGCGCAGCCGGAGCACCCGCTCGTCCCAGACCGCCTCCGCGACCTCGGTGAGGAACGGCGCCTCGTCGGCGCTGCGATACCAGCCCGGCACGTCGAGGTGGAACCTCTCCCGCATCCGGGCCGCATGCGAGCGCGGCTCGGGCGGCAGCGCTGCCAGCAGCTTCAGCTCCGCCGCCGCGGCGAAGCCGGCGAGCCCGAGCTCAGCGGCGGGGCCGGGCAGCCCGGCCAGGAACAGGGAGGACGCCTCCTCCACGGTCAGCCCGTTCAGCCGGGTACGGTAGCCGTCGAGCAGCCGATATCCGCCGAGCGGCCCGCGGTCGGCGTAGACGGGCACGCCGGCGGCCGAGAGGGCCTCGACGTCCCTGTAGACCGTGCGGACCGACACCTCCAGCTCTTCGGCGATCTCCGTGGCGGTCATCCTGCCGCGTGTCTGCAGCAGGAGCAGCAGGGACAGCAACCGGCTCGCACGCATGGTGACCAGTCTGCCACCTTTACAAAGTAGATTTATTTGCTTTCGCACATGAGCTGTGTTCAAATGCACGCATGGAAAGTGCCGATCGGATCCGCGCGATCATGAACGCGCTGCGTACGTCCGACAGCGTCTCCGTGGCCGAGCTGGCGCTGGCGTACGGCGTCTCGGAGATGACCATCCGGCGTGACCTGGACGAGCTCGCCCAGCAGGGGGTGGTGCGGCGCGTCCGCGGCGGCGCCCTGAGCCTGCTGCTGCGCGGTGAGGAGCCGCCGTTCGGCGTGCGCGAGCGGGAGGCGATCGACGCCAAGCGCCGCATCGCCGCCGAGGTCGCCGGCCTGCTCGCCGACGGCGAGGCCGTACTGCTCGACGGCGGCACTACAGCGCTCGAAGTCGCCCGAGCCGTGCGCGAACGCCGCCTGACCGTCCTGCCGCTGGCACTGCAGGCGGCACAGGAACTGGCCGGCGCACCCCGCATCCGCCTCGTCCTGCCCGGCGGGGAGGTGCGGCACGGGGAGATGAACTTCGTGGGCCCGCTCACGGAGACGTCGATCAAGGCCCTCCGGTTCGACACCGCGGTGATCGGCTGCTGCGGCCTGTCGGCCGAACACGGCCTGACCGCGCACGATCTGCCCGAGGTGGCCATCAAGCAGGCCGCGATCGCCTCGGCCCGCCGCGTCGTCGTCGCGTGCGACTCGGGCAAGTTCACCCGTACGGCCTTCGGCGCCGTCTGCGGCCTCGACCGGCTCGACGTGGTCGTGACCGACGAGCACATCCCCCGAGATCAGCACGACGCCCTCACCGCCGCGGGCGTCACCGTACGCACCGTTCCCGCCTCCGTTCCGGTCGGCTGACCATCGCCCCCGCTCCCTGGAACCGGCGCCATCGGTGTCGCGGCCTGCCGACGTCCAGGTGTCTCCCCAGATCACACCGGGCGCCGGACCTCGTCGCACCCACGTCGGACCAGCGCCGGACCGCATCGCACCCACGTCGGACCGCCCCGGCACGCTGGACCGCGCCGAACTGCGTCGCACCCGTGTCGCACCCGTGTCGCACCCGTGTCGCACCCGCGGTCGTCCCACGTCGGACCGCGCCGGACCGCGCCGGACCGCGCCGGACCGCGCCGGACCGCGCCGGACCACCTTGCACCCACCTCGGACCGCGGTCGGACCGCGCCGGACCCGCATCCGGCGCGGGGCGACTCCGCGGCGCATACGGCTTCGGGAACACGCCCCGAGGCCACATCGGACACAGGCCGGGCGGACATGCGAGGGGGGCAGTATTTCCCAGAGCCCTTCCCAAGAGCCCTCTCCCCACTTCCCCAGAACCCTCTCTCTTCTTCCCAGAACCCTCTCCCCTTGGGAGCCCCGCCTTCCTGAATCCCATGGAGCTCCGGATCCGGGTCGTCCCCGGGGCCGGCATCCCGGCGCGCCGGAAGCCCGCGAACATCTCCTGTGATCGTTCGCACAAGTCGCCGGCACATCCGGCGTCGCGATCCCGCCCCCGCCTCCCCACCCCGCCATCCCGCTCTGCCATCCCGCTCTGCCATCCCGCTCTGCCATCCCGGCCGCGACGACACCCGCTACGACACAGACGACGACATAGATGAACGTTCCGGCGTAAACCTCCCAGCCGCCCCGAGGAGCACCACATGGTCATGTCCGCCTCCACTCGCCCGGCGCTGCTGCGCGCACGCGTGGCCGTCTACGGGCTGTTCCTGCTGTCCGGCATGGCCATGGGCACGTGGACCAGCCGGATCCCCGCCATCAAGGCGGCCCTCGGGCTGAGCGACGGCGCGCTCAGCCTGGGACTGCTCGCCATCGCCGCCGGGGCCATCACCGGCATGCAGGTCGTCGGCAGGCTGGTGGACCGCTACGGCAGCTACCGGACCCTGCTGCCGGTGGCCGTCGCCCAGGGCCTCGTCCTCGTGCTCCCCGCCTACATGCCGAACCTGCCGGCGCTCGCGCTGTCCCTGTTCGTGTTCGGCGCGGTCTACGGCACGCTCGACATCGCGATGAACGCCAACGCCGTGGTGGTGGAACGGGCGTACGGGAAGTCGATCATGTCGTCCTTCCATGCGGTGTTCAGCGTCGGAGGGTTCGTGGGGGCGTCCGCCGGCGGCATGTTCGCCCACGCCGGGACGAGCCCCGGCGTCACCTTCGCGGCGATGGGCGTGGTCATCCTGCTCGTCGCCCTGCTGAGCGCCCGCTGGGCGATGCGCGACGCCCCGGCGCGGGAGGCGGCGAAGACGGGCTCCCCCGAGGCACGGCCCGCAGGCCGGCGCGTCGGCGGCACGGTGCTGCTCCTCGGCGTGCTCGCGTTCTGCTGCATGATCGGCGAAGGCGCGGCGGCCGACTGGAGCTCGGTCTACCTGCGCGACGACCTGGGCTCCTCCCCCGGCTTCGCCGCCGCCGCGTACGCGGCGTTTTCGATCATGATGACGGCGGGCCGGTTCGCCGGGGACCGCCTCGCCGCCTGGCTGGGGCGGGTCACGCTGGTGCGCTGCTGCGGGGGGCTCGCCGGGGCGGGTCTCGCGGCCGGGATCCTCATCGACGAGCCGGTCGCCGGGGTCGTCGGATTCGGCCTGTTCGGCGCGGGTCTTTCGTGCATCGTCCCGCAGGTGTTCTCGGCCGCCGGGCACCGCGACCCGGCCCAGTCGGGGCGGGCGCTCGCCGCCGTGGCGAGCCTCGGCTACACCGGTTTCCTGGCCGGTCCCGTTGTCATCGGCGGCCTGGCCGAGGCCGTCACCCTGCCGTACGCGCTGCTGGTGCCCGCCGTGCTCGCGTTGTTCGTGGCTTTCACCGCTCCGGCGCTGCGCTCGCCCCGCCCCGCCCCCGACCGCCGCGCCGAGCCCGCCCACGGCTGAGATCCGCGCCGCGTACGGCGAGGGTTGGATCGGGCGGGGCCGGGCAGTGGAGGGGCGTGGCCGTCAGCAACGATCCCGAGGGACCGGCTCCCGCGCACCGGCGGCTCGCGGCGATGCTCCGGGAGGAGATCGTCCACGGCCGGATCGAGCCCGATCGCCCGCTGCCGTCGGAGGAGTTCCTCGTGCGCGAGTACGGCTTCACCCCGGAGGACGTACGCCGCGCCGTCGAGACGCTCAGCGGAGAGGGCCTCGTGTACACGGTGGAGGGACAGGGGGCGTACGTGTCCACGCGTGCCGAGGAGACGGGCGGCGGCTGACCGGCCCCCGCCCGTCCCCCACAACTACGCCTGTGCGCCCTGTGCCGGCGAGCCGGGCTCTCGCCACATGGGGTACATGACCGGGCCGCCGGGCAGCCGGACCAGCTCGGGCATGTCGACGTAACCGTGCCGGAGGTAGAGCCGCCGGCTCGCCTCGCTGCTGGCCTCCAGGTAGGCCGGGATGCCCTCGGCGTCCAGCCTGCGGTGATGCTCCTGCAGCAGCCGGGTGCCGAGGCCGCGGCCGATCCTCGCCCGCTCCAGCGCGAGAAACGCCAGGTAGTGGTGCGGTTCCTGGGGGTGGAGCTTCTCCGTGATCTCCCCGAAGAGGCGGTAGCGCTCGGCGTTCTCGCCCGCGAAGGACGCGATCGCCTCCTGCTCTCCCGGGATCTCGGGGAACGGCACGGTGAACCAGACGGCCACACCGGCCAGTTCGCCCGACTCGTGGATGCCGTAGACGTCGCCGTGTTCGAGCGCGTGCGCGGACCACATGGTGAAGAACCGCCGCTGCATCGGCAGCCGGTCCTCGGCCCGCGGGATGAGCCACCGGGTGATCTCGTCGGTGTGGAAGGTCTCGGCGATGAGCCCGCCGGCCGCCGCGGCGTCCGTCATGCGGGTGATCTCGATCGTCACTTGGCGCCCCCGCCGACGGCCTGGGCGCCCAGGCCGATGTTGGCGTACACCTCGGGCCTGGACGACTTCAGCACCCGGCCCCAGATGAGGCCGAAGACGATCGCGACGACGAAGATGCCGGGCAGGATCCAGCGGAGGATCGAGTCGGGCTCGACCCCGAGGACCGTGTCGAAGTTGACCAGGGTGAGCGCGATGATCACGCACAGCGCCACGATCGCCAGAGCCGGGGCGATGCGGGTGCGCCAGGTCGTCTCCCCCCGCGCGTCGCGCGAGAAGAACACGATCACCGAGATCGAGGTGACGGTGAGCAGGGTCAGCAGCCCGAGGCCGCCGAAGGTGCCGAAGATGAAGAACATCTTGGTGACCGGGTCGAGGCCGGAGACCGCGTAGACGACGATCACGATCAGGCCGAGCACGGTCTGCAGCAGCGACCCGGAGATCGGGGCGGCGGTGCGGGCCGAGGTGCGGCCGAAGATCGAGGGCAGGACGTTCTCCCGGCCCAGGGCGAAGATGTAGCGGGCCGTGGTGTTGTGGAAGGCGATCATGCAGGCGATGCTGCTGGTCACGAACAGCACCGAGCCGATCGTCGAGACGGCGCCGCCCAGGTGGAGGGCGGCCTGGTTGAAGATGAGCTCGGTCCCCTGCTCCGAGGCGGCCTTGACGATGCCGTCCGGCCCGGTCGGCACGGTCTGCGCCCAGGCGGAGAACGCGTACAGCAGGGCGATGATCGCGATGCCGAGGTAGGTGGCGATCGGCACGGTCCGGTGGCGGTCCTTGGACTCCTCGGCGAAGACCACCGACGACTCGATGCCGGCGAACCCCGCGACGACGGTGGCGAGCGCGGCGCCCACGCCGGGCACGAACAGGGCGCCGGGGGTGAAGCCCTCGAAGCTGAGGCCCGCCGGGGCGGCGTGGACCACGTCGCCGAGGTCGAACAGCAGCACGATGGCGATCTCACTGACGAGCAGGACGGACAGGATCTTTCCGTTGACGTCCACCCGCAGCAGGCCGAGCACGCCGGTCAGCGCCCAGGCCACGAGCGCGATCACCCACCACGGCGGCGAGCCGCCGAACCAGTCGACCAGCAGCGGCTCGGCCGCCGATCCGATGATTCCGTAGAGGCCGAGCTGCAGCGCGTTGTACGCCAGCAGCGCCACCCAGGCGGTCGCGACTCCCTGGGTGCGGCCGAGGCCCTGGGCGGCGTAGGCGTAAAAAGCGCCCGCGTTCACGACGTGCCGGGCCATCGTCACATATCCGACGGCGAACAGCGCGAAAACCGCGCCCAGCATCAGGAATGCGAACGGGACACCGATGACGCCCGTCACCGTGTATGCCGTGGGAACCGAACCCGCGACGACCATAAGCGGCGCAGCGGCGGAGATAACGAAGAACACAATGGACGGCACGCCGAGCCGGTCCTCTGCCAGTGCGGCGGTGACGGCACTCGGCCGTTGTTGTGTGAGGGACACCTGAAAACTCCGTGTGAGGGGGGGTGGAGGTCACCGGCGGCTGATGACGGCCTGGCCGACGGCGACCTTGGTCTGGGCGATGAGTCTCCGCAACTGCATGGGGAGCATGGCTGTCGCGGCGGCCTCGAACCGGGGATCGTGCTCGGAGAGGACCCGCTGGGCGCAGCCGGCCGCGGCCAGGAGCCCCAGGAGTACGCAGTCGCGGTCCACCGGCGGCTTGCGTCGCTGGATGGCGAGGTTCAGGCGGGCGAGCGGCCACGCGGCGGTGTTCATGTCCGCGGGGGCCGCGGGCTGCTGTTTCAGCAGGTGCCTGACCGGGGGCTTGAGCAGCTTCGCGGCGATCATCCTGGCGGTGACGTCGGCGTAGATCGTCCGGGCGAAGAAGAGGAGCCACGTGCCGATCGGGTGGTGCGGCTCGGCGATGACGTGCCCGAGCACCGCGCTGGTGAGCGGGTCGCCCGTGGCCTTCTGGACAGTGGCGTAGAGGCGTTCGGGGTCCGCCGCGAAGTCGAGCGCCACACGCTCGGCGAGCATCAGTTCGCCGAGGATCCCACCGGCCAGCGTCAGCCCCGTGAGCCGGGAATGTAGCAACGGATGGCCCGTCACATTGTCGTGCAGGACAAAGTACAGGTCATCGACAAGGGACGGGCTCGAAAGATCGCTTTCAGCCACGGTCGGCGATGATATAGGCGAAATGTTCCATCTGTCATCGCGCAAATTCACGTTTCTGCGATCTCCCGCGGAATAGGAGAATTGTTCCAACCGGAACTTAGTTTTCGGCCAATGCGCTTACGGTCCGCCTCCGGCAGGGTCACGGCCGGGCGACGGAATCAGGCCGCAGGCACGCGCGGCGAAGGCCGGCGATCGGGCCGAGGGGACGAACGGCCCGCCGCCCGCGATGAGCATGCCGTGCCCCTCGGCCGTGCCCCTCGACCGCACCCTTCGGCCGCGCCTCTCAGCCGTACCCCCAGGCCGTGCCTCTCATCGGAGCAGGGCGTTGGCCAGAATCGTGAGAAGGATCGACGCCACGATCGAGACGATGATCATCACGAGGCAGCCCGCCGCTCCCCCGAGTGGCCGAATCTTGATATTTCCGGGCATGGCGTCCTCCCCCGCGACCCTTCCCGCGCCTACCCAGGTAAATCTGCCCAGATGCGCCTATCCCTGGCACTCATGCCGAACCAAGCCCGGTTTGTCGGTTTTGTCGCCGGGCATCGACGGCCTATGACCATCCAGGACGACAGGGGCGCGGCGGCCCTGGCCCGCGCCCAGGGGCTCTTCAACGTCGCGGGCGGGCTGTGGCCGCTGCTCCACCTGCAGAGCTTCGAGAAGGTGTTCGGCGCGAAGACCGACCGGTGGCTGGAGCGCACCGTCGCCGGGCTGCTCGTGGGGATCGGATGGACGCAGATCAGGGCCGCGTCCACGCCCGGCGGCGCCGACCACGCGCGCCGTCTCGGCGTCGCCGCGGCGGCGACACTGCTCGCCGCCGACCTGATCTACGTGCCCACGGGCCGCATCCGGCCCACCTATCTGCTCGACGCCGCCGCCGAGGCCATGTGGCTGCGCGCCTGGCGGGCCCGTGCCGTACGGCCGGAGCCTCCGTCCACCCGCGCGGGCGCGGCGTTCGCCGCGGCGGCGGCACTGGCCGCGGGGTGCGTCACGGGCGGCGTGCTGGCCGCGCGCCTGCTGCGGCGGCGGCGGGCGGAGCCGGACGAGTCCGAGCTCACCCGTGCCCGATACATCCGCCACCCCGCCGCGCGGTGACCACAAGTCGCTGTTAACACCGAATTACGGACCACGACGAGAGGCGACGAGAGACGGAGCGGACCCGCCGTCACCCGGGCAGGGTCTCTCCGCCGATCGGGGCGAGGACCTCACCCGTGTAGTACGACGACAGCCGGTTGGCGGCGAAGAACACGTACGAAGGGGCGATCTCGTCCGGGTCGGCCGGCCGGCCCATCGGCACCTGCTCGCCGAACTTCTCCGCCTTCTCCTCGGGGAACGTGGACGGGATGAGCGGCGTCCAGACCGGGCCGGGGGCGACGGCGTTGATCCTGATCCCCCGCTCGACCAGCACCTGCGCCATGGAGTAGGTGAACGCGTTGATCGCGCCCTTGGTGGCGGAGTAGTCGATCAGGGTCTTGTTGCCGCGCAACCCGTTGATCGACGAGGTGTTGACGATCGAGCCGCCCTCGGGCATGTGCCGCAGCGCGGCCCTGGTCACCCGGAAGTAGCTGTGGATGTTGACCGCGAAGGTGCGCTCCCACTGCTCGTCCGGCAGCTCCTCCAGTGACCGCACCGGCGTCTGCGTGGCCACGTTGTTCACGAGCACGTCGATCCCGCCGAGCTCGCGGACCGTGCGTTCCACGACCTCCTCGCAGTGGCGGGCATCGGCGAGGTCGCCCGGGATGGTCACGCAGCGGCGGCCCTCCTGCTCCACCAGCTTCCTGGTGTGCTCGGCGTCGTCGTGCTCGGTCAGGTAGGCGATCGCGACGTCCGCCCCCTCCTTGGCGAACGCCACGGCGACGGCCCGCCCGATGCCGGAGTCGCCGCCGGTGACGAGGGCGCGCTTGCCCGCCAGCAGGTCGCGCCCGACGTAGTCGCGCATCTCGTCCCTCGGCTCGGGCGTCATCCCGCCCGTCCGGCCCGGGTACGGCTGCGTCTGCGGTGGCGGTGTGGAGTTCGGCTGCTCAGGCATGCGGGTCGGCTACCCCTGACCGTCCGCGGCAAACGGCACGCCGCGCGGTCGCGCTCGGGTGGCGCTCGCGTGGCGCTCGTACTCTCATGACGGATACACACTGTTACCTATCCATCACGCTTTACTATAACCAGAACCGACATCGGGTATGACGTTGCCATGACATCACGGTCGCGGTTCGCTCCGCTCGATGTGGTCTGGAGGACGTGCGACGCCGTGCCCGAGTGCCTGGGCATCGCCCACGAGCCGTACGGCAGATGCCTGGCGCACCTCACGCCGGCCGAGGTGGCGGCGTTCCTGCGCGGCCTGGCGCCCGGACAGTCCCTCGACCTGCGCGGCACCCTCCTGTCGGAGGACCTGATCACGCGGGTCCTCGACGGCGTGGAGCGCCGCGTCGGCAGGGCGAGGTTCGACCGCGCGGTCTTCACCGGCCCGGCCCGCTTCGGCGAGGTCGTCTTCGCCGCCGACGCGAGCTTCGACCACGCCAGGTTCGACCGCCTCGCCTCGTTCTACAGCGCCCGCTTCCTCTGCAACGTCTCCTTCCGCGAGGCCCGGTTCCAGCGCGAGTTCTCCCTGCACGGCGCGCGGGTGCGCGGCCATGCGGCGTTCGACCACGTCACGGTGCGCGGCGACGCTCTGTTCGGCGAGGCCCTGTTCGGCGAGGCACTGGTCGCCGGTCCGGGGAACACCCGGTTCCAGAGGGCCTCGTTCCACCGGGCGCAGTTCCACGGGTTCGCCGTGTTCGACGGGGCCGTCTTCCACGGGGACGCCGCCTTCCGCTCCGCCCGGTTCCACCGGGCCGTCTCCTTCCGCGACGCGGACTGCGGGGCGAGCGCCGAGTTCCAGGGCGCCCACTTCGAGGGCGCGGCCTACCTCGGCCCGATGCGGATCGCGCGGCGCCTGTCGCTCGCGGGCGTACGGGCCTGCGCGCCGTTGCACATCGACACCGGCGGGTGCCGTGTGGTGCTGCGCTCGGCGGCCGTCCTGGGACGGCTCGCCGCGCGGCTGTCCGACGCCGAGATCGACCTGCACGGCGCGCGGGTGGCCGGGCTGTCCGACGTCACCCGGCGCTCCGGCCGGCTGCGGGTGACCTCGCTCGACGGCCTCGACGCGGACGCGCTCACGCTGACCGGGGCGGACCTGCGGACGTGCGGGCTCGGCGGGCTGCGCCGCCCCGAGGGCCTGCGCCTGCGGGAGTGCGTGTTCGCCGCGCCGCCGGGCGGGCTCGGGCTGCGCCTGGGCTGGCCGCCCGTACGGTGGTGGAGCCGCCGCAGGGTCATCGCCGACGAGCGCCTGTGGCGGGGCTGGGGAGCGCAGGGCTCGGACGGGCCCGCACCCGACCCGGCGCGCCTGGCCGTGCTGTACGAGCGGCTGGGGCCGGGCGTCGACGACGCGCGGGTCGCGGCCGACTTCGCGTTCGGCGCCATGGAGATGCGGCGGCAGGGCAGCCCGCGCGGCCTGATGCGGCTGCTGCTGTCGCTCTACTGGCTCGCCTGCGGGTACGGCCTGCGCGCGGGGCGGGCTCTCGGATGGCTCGCGCTGGTGGCGGCCGTCGCCGCGGGCGCGGTGTGCTGGGCCGCCGGGGTGCGCCCGCCGGACAGGCCCGCCGTCCAGCGTGCCCGGGTCGGTGTCGTACGGCCCGTGGCGTCCTTCTCCCACGCGGCGCACGGGCTCGCAGGCTGAGGACGAGCAGGGGAGCATCGAAGACTTCGATGCTGAGGACCACAAGCGTTCACGATTGTTACCGCCGTTACCTCCTGTCGCCAGCATAAGCTCAATCGTTCGCAAAGCAGGAGGTTCCATGACAAAGCGCCTATATGTGGCCATAGTCGGCGCGCTGGTCGTGTCGGCGCTCGCCGGCGGCTGCGGGCGTTCGTCGTCGGGGACCGCCGCGGGCGACAGCGCGGCGGCGACGACGGGCAAGACCGCCAAGGACCTGGTGCCCGAGGACGTGCGCGAGTCGGGCACCCTGCGGGTCGCGACGTCCGAGGGCTACCCGCCGATGGAGATGTACAAGAAGGGCACCCAGGAGCTCACCGGTGTCGACCCCGACCTCGGCGCCGCCATCGCGGCCAAGCTCGGGCTGAAGTTCTCGATCACCAACGCGGCCTTCGACGGGCTCATCCCCGGCCTCCAGGGCGGGCGCTGGGACATCGTGATGTCCTCGATGAGCGACACCGAGGAGCGGCGCGCGGCGGTCGACTTCGTCGACTACTTCAACGCCGGCGGCGCCATCATGGTGAAGAAGGGCAACCCGGACGGCATCAGGAACCTCGACGACCTGTGCGGCCACACGGTGGTGCTGGCCAAGGGCAGCTCCAACCTCGCCATCGGCGAGAAGCAGAACGAGAAGTGCGCCACCAAGATGAAGATCATGCAGAGCGAGGACGCGCCCACCGGCCTGCTCTCGATCGACTCCGGGCGCGCGGTGGCCACGATCGTCGACTACCCCGTCGCCGTCATGTACGCCAAGGACACCGGCAAGTACGACGTGCTGCCCGAGCAGTACGACGCCGGTCCGTGGGGCATCGCCATCGACAAGCGCAAGACGGCGCTGCGCGACGCGGTCGCCAAGGCGATGGAGGAGCTGCAGGCCGACGGCGGCTACAAGGCCGTGCTCGACACGTACGGCGTGACCGCCAACGCCGTCGACGGCGTGCTGGTCAACACCCAGCCGTGGAAGTGAAGCCGGAGAGGGCGGCCGGCGTCGAGCTGCCGATCGAGGCCGTGCGCCCCGTGCGGCCCGGCCGGTGGCTGGGGGCGGCCGTCGCGCTCCTCTTCCTCGTCTGGCTGGCCTACACGATCATCGTCAACGAGAACCTGCACTGGGACGTCATCGTCGCCTTCCTGGCCGACGGCAGGATTCTCGGCGGCCTATGGGTCACGATCCAGCTCACCGTGCTGTCCATGGCCATCGGCCTGGCCCTGGGCGTGCTCGCCGCCGTCATGCAGCTGTCGGACAACCCCGTGCTGCGCGGCACCTCCGCCCTCTACACGTGGTTCTTCCGCGGCACGCCGCTTCTGGTGCAGCTCATCTTCTGGTTCAACATCGGGCTGGTCTTCCCCACCTTCGCGGTCGGCGTGCCGTTCGGCGGGCCCAAGCTGATCGAGTGGCAGGCGAACGCGGTCATCACGCCGTTCACCGCCGCGCTGCTCGGCCTGGCCATCAACGAGGGCGCGTACATGGCGGAGATCGTCCGCGCGGGCATCCGCTCGGTCGATCCGGGCCAGCGGGAGGCGGCCGAGTCGCTCGGCATGTCGCACCGGCAGGTGCTGCGCCGCGTGGTGCTGCCGCAGGCCATGCGGGTGATCATCCCGCCGACCGGCAACCAGTTCATCTCGATGCTGAAGACCACCTCGATGGTCTCGGTGATCGCCGGGGCCGAGCTGCTCACCGTGGCGCAGCGCATCTACCTCGGCAACTTCGAGGTCATCGCGATGCTCGTGGTCGCGTCGATCTGGTATCTCGTCCTCACCACGATCGCCAGCGTCGGCCAGCACTTCGTCGAGAAGCGGTTCGAACGCGGCCACGTGCGGCTGTCCTCCCGGATCCGCAGCAACCTGTCGCCCCTGCCGTCCAAGGAGGCGCTGCCGTCCGAAGAACCCCTGCCGCCCAAAGAACCCCTGCCGTCCGAAGAGGCGCTGCCGTCCAAGGAGCCCCGGTCAGCCGAGGAGACGATGTGAGCACCCCTGACCAGCCGATGGTGCGCATCCGCTCCGTCCGCAAGCGTTTCGGGTCGCTGGAGGTGCTCAAGGGCATCGACCTCGACGTCCCCGCCGGTCAGGTGGTGTGCGTCGTGGGCCCGTCGGGGTCGGGCAAGTCGACCCTGCTGCGCTGCGTCAACCGCCTGGAGAGCATCGACTCGGGGCGGATCTGGGTGAACGGCGAGCTGATGGGCTACGCCGAGCGCGGCGGCCGGCTGCACGCGCTGCGCCCCCACGAGCTGTCGCGGCAGCGGCGCGGCATCGGCATGGTGTTCCAGCGCTTCCACCTGTTCCCGCACCGCACCGCGATCGAGAACGTGATGGAGGGGCCGGTCACCGTGCTGGGCACGCCCGCCGCCCAGGCGAGGCGGCAGGCGGAGGAGCTGCTGGAGCGGGTCGGCCTGGCCGACCGGGCCCACCACTACCCGTCCCAGCTGTCCGGCGGCCAGCAGCAGCGGGTGGCCATCGCCCGCAGCCTCGCCATGCGGCCCAGCCTGATGCTGTTCGACGAGCCGACCAGCGCGCTCGACCCCGAGCTCGTGCAGGAGGTGCTGGCCGTCATGCGGGACCTCGCGGCGACCGGCATGACCATGATGGTCGTCACCCACGAGATGAACTTCGCCCGCGAGGCCGGCGATCAGCTCGTGTTCATGGACGACGGCGTCATCGTCGAGCGCGGCGACCCGCGCGAGGTGCTCGCCGCGCCCCGCCACGAGCGGCTGCGCGCCTTCCTCGGGCAGGTCCAGTGAGCGGCTTCGACCTGCTGATCCGGGGCGGCCTGCTGGTGGACGGCACCGGCCGCCCGGGCAGGCCCGCCGACGTCGGTGTCACCGCCGGGAGGGTGACCGTGCTGGCCCCGGGCGAGGCCCCGGCCGGGAGCGCGGCCCACAGCGCGGCCGAGGTGGTCGACGCGCGCGGGCAGGTGGTCTCCCCCGGCTTCGTCGACGTGCACACCCACTCCGACGGCGTCACGCTGCTCGGCGCGGAGGGCGGCGGCTCGGCGCTGGTGCGGGCCCCGGTGCTGGTGCGGGCCTCGGTGCTGCAAGGGGTGACCACCGAGATCTGTGGCAACTGCGGGTCCGGGCTCTTCCCCGCCCTGCCGGAGCGGCTGCCCGCCATGCGGGCCGAGACGCGGATCACCTTCGGCGGCGACGTCGGGGCGTACGCGAACTTCGCGAGCTTCGCCGCCGCGCACGCCGGGGTGCCCCGGGCCAACCATCTGGCCTCGCTCGTCGGCCACGGCACGCTCCGGGCGGGCGTGCTCGGGCCCGTCGACCGGCCCGCCCGGCCCGGCGAGCTGCGCACGATGTGCGCGCTGCTCGACGCCTGCCTGGCGCAGGGCGCGGCCGGGCTGTCCACCGGCCTGATCTACACGCCTGGATCGTACGCGGGCACCGACGAGGTGGTGGCGCTGGCGGCGGTGGCCGCCCGGCACGGCAAGCCGTACGTCACCCACCTGCGCGACGAGATGTCGCGGGTGGAGGAGGCGCTGGAGGAGGCGGTCGAGATCTCCCGGCGCAGCGGCGCGGCGCTGCACGTCTCGCATCACAAGACCGCGGGCCGCTACGCCTGGGGCCGCACCGAGCGCACGCTGCCGCGCATCGCCGCGCTGCGCGCCGAGGGCATGGACGTCACCTGCGACGTCTATCCCTACACGGCGGGCAGCACGGCGTTGTCGGCGATGCTGCCGCCGTGGGCGAACGACGGCGGCCTGGGGGCGCTCACGGCGCGGCTCGGCGACCCCGCGCAACGCGACCGGATGCGCCGGGCCATCGCCGAGGGCGTGCCCGGCTGGGAGAACACGGTCGGCAACGGCGGCTGGGACCGGATCTCGGTGGCGTGCGCGCCCCGCCACCCGCAGACGGAGGGCAGGACCATCGCCGACCTCGCGGCCTCGGCGGGCGCCGACCCTCTCGACGTGGCCGCCGATCTGCTGGTGGCCGAGGCGGGCGAGGTGACGATCATCAGTCACTCGATGGTCGAGGAGGACGTGCGGCGGGTGCTGGCGGCGCCGTACGCGATGATCGGTTCGGACGGCGTGCCGAAGCCGGGCGGGCGTCCGCACCCGCGCTGGGCGGGGACGTTCCCGCGGGTGCTCGGCCGGTACGTCCGGGAGCTGGGGCTGTTGCGGCTGGAGGAGGCGGTGCACAAGATGACCGGGATGGCCGCGGCGCGCTTCGGGCTGACCGGGCGCGGCGTGATCCGCGACGGCGCGCACGCCGACCTGGTGGTGTTCGATCCGGCGACGGTGGCCGACCGGGCGACGTTCACCGACCCGCTGCTGCCGCCCGCCGGGATCGGCGCGGTCGTCGTCGCCGGTGCGGTCGTGGTGCGCGACGGCGAGGAGACCGGCGCCCGGCCGGGAAAGGTGCTGGCCCTGTGACCGGCGACGTGACGCATGGGGCCGGACGCGGCCCGCTGGAGGAGGCGGCGGCCGCCTGCCCGGGCACGCTGGCCGTCTGCGTCCCCGGGACGCTCGCCCTGAACGACGACGTGGTGCTGCCGCTGGCCAGTACCGGGAAGGTGCTGCTGCTTGCGGCGCTCGCGCAGGACGTGGCGGCGGGCGTCGTGGACCCCGGCGAGCGCGTGAGGCTGCTCGACGAGGACTACGCGGGCGGGTCGGGCCTGCTGACCGGCCTGTCGGCGCGCGACTGGACGGCCGGCGACCTCGCGCTTCTCACCGCCGCCGTCAGCGACAACACCGCGACCAACGCGCTGCTGCGGCGGCTGGGGCTCGGCCGGGTGGACGCGGCCGCCGCCGCGCTCGGGCTTGCCGTGACCCGGATCCACGACAGGATCCGCGAGCCCCGGCTCCCGGAGCATCCGCCCTCCTTCGCCACAGGGACGGCGCGCGAGCTGGCGGGCCTGATGCGGTCGCTGGCATGCGGGCGCCAGCCGTGGCAGCGGCTGCTGCTCGGCTGGATGGCGCACAACACCGACCGCGCGCTGGTGCCCGCGCTGCTCCCGCACGAGCCCGAGGACCGCGAGCTCCCGGCGGTCCTGCCGTACGCCGCGGGGGTCTGGGTGGCGAACAAGACCGGCACGGACGCCGGGACGCGGGCCGACGTGGGCGTCATGGCCGGGGTGCGGTGGGAGGGCTACGCCGTGCTCGCGCACGGTCCTGCGGGCCGTGAGCACGGCCTGGTCGAGGCGATCCGGCGGGCGGGCCTCGCCATCGCGGCCACCGTCCTGCCCCCGGGTATTTAAACCGGGTGATCAGGCCGGGTGATCAGGCCGGGTGACCGCGCCGGGTAACCAGGGCGCGGTGCATTCGACCAGGTCTGATGCGGGGTCACCGATACTGGGGGAATGCTCAGCAGTCACCGCCTCAAGGTGCTCCTGGAGGTCTTCAGGACCGGGAGCATCGCCGGAGCCGCCAAGTCCCTGCGGCTGTCGCCCTCCGCCGTCTCCCACCAGCTCGCCCGGCTGGAGGAGGAGGCGGGGGTCGGGCTGGTGGAGCGGGCCGCGCACAGCCTGCGGCTGACCGCGGCGGGGCGTCGCCTCGCGGGGCGGGCGCAGGAGGTGCTCGACCTCATCGAATGCGCCGAAAAAGACCTGCTCGCGCAGGCGCGGGCGGACGCGGGGCAGCTGCGCATCGGGTTCTTCGCCTCGGCCGGCTATCGCCTGCTGCCGATGGCGTTGTCGTCCTTCACCGCGCGCCACCCGGGCGTCGAGCTCGATCTGGTGCTCGGGCAGCCCCACGAGCTGCTGCCCGACGTGGAGCGCGGCGAGCTCGACGTGCTGGTCGTGTTCGAGCACGCCCTGGATCCGTGGAAGGCGCCGAAGGGCGTCGAGGTCGTCCACCTGTTCGACGAGCCGCAGCTCCTCGTCATGCCGCTCGGCCATCCGGCGGGGCACCGGCCCCGAGTGCGGCTGACCGACCTGGCCGACGAGCCGTGGATCACGACGTTCGGCACCGAGACCCCGGTGTCGGTGCTGGAGCGGGCCGGCGCGCTGGAGGGGATGACGCCCACCATCCGCTGCCGCAGCGACCACTACGAGGTGACGCTCGGCCTGGTGCGGGCCGGGCTCGGCGTGGCCCTCGTGCCGAGCCTCGGCGTGCAGGGCGCGGCGGGCATCCAGGTTTGCCAGGTGGACGGGCCCAGGCTCTACCGGCGGGTGGGCGCCGCGCTGCGCCCCACCAACCCCAATCCCGCGCTGCGCGCGTTCGTCGACTACCTCAGGGACGCCTCGGCCCGCCTCAGCGTGACCCTCCGGTAGGCCGGGCACGCGGCGCCCTGCCCACCGGATGGTGGGCAGGGCGCCGATCGGTCACCAGTTGCCCAGCCTGCGGCCGCTGTGCTCGCCACGCTCGTGCCGGCGGTACGCCTGCGCCATCGCCAGCGTGGCGGCTCCCAGCGCCACGGTCACGATGCCGATCGCGACGTTGTTCCATATGGTCGTCGCGGTGGCCTCACGTCCCGCGCGCAGCACAAACGGCGAGATGATCGCCCACACGCCGAGCAGCGGGAGAAGCCAGCCCATGCCGTAGGTGCGCCCGAAGGCGGACGCGAGCCCCAGGGCGAGGGCGCTGATCACGAGGCCGGTGATGAGGTTGTTGACGGTCATGCCCCGGAATCCGAAGAACCCGACGATCCATGGCGATAGGGCCAGATACAGGCCGGCCAGGAAGGCTAGCCCCTCCAGCACCTGGGCGGGGGCCGTCGAGCCCGCCCGATCGTACGTCTGGCGTAGCTCGCTCACGTCGGGATGACGCTCGAGGCCGGTGGGTCCAACCATGTCTGGTTCCGCCTTTCCTGCTGCGTGCGTTTGTATCGACGGCCATACCCCACAAAATCCCGGCATTCTCGAATTCGATTAATATTCCCGCATTTATTTGGTAATCGCCGGACAAATACGTTCGGGAGCGTTCAAGGCGACATGCGGCGGGAATGGCCGGGCAGGGTAGTGATAGGGCCTTCGACGGGAGGCCCCGCAACCAGAGCCGGAGACGGGACGCTGGGGGTCATGATCGCTGTAGTCCTGGCCTTGCTCGCCGCGGCGGCCAACGCCGTCGCGTCCGTGCTGCAGCGCCGGGCCGCCCGCAGCGCCCCGGCCGACGAGGCGTTCCGGATCGGCCTGATGTGGGACCTCATGCGGCGGCCCACCTGGCTGGGCGGCATCGCCGCGCTCATCGCGGGCTTCCTGCTGCAAGCGGCCGCGCTGACGACCGGCGGGCTCGCGCTCGTCCAGCCCCTGCTGGTCGCGGAACTGCCGATAACGATGCTCGTCGCGGGCTGGATGTTCCGGGCTTGCGTCACTCCCCAGACGTGGCTGGCGGTCGGCGCGCTGACGGTGGGACTGGCCGGGTTCCTCGTTTCGGCGTCGCCCACTCCCGGTGACCGGCTCCCCGGCATGCTGACCTGGGTCGTCTCGGCGGGTGTGACCGCCGGGCTGCTCGCCTGCTGCGTGGCCGCCGCGATCGCCTGTGGCGGGCCCGCCCGCGCGGTGCTGCTCGGGGTCGCCGCCGGACTCGGCTTCGCCTACACCGCCGTGCTCATGAAGCGCACGGTGGAGGAGTTGCCGGCGGGCCTGCGGACGCTCGCCGGCTCCTGGTCGCTGTGGGCCATGGTGGCGGCCGGTCTGTGCAGCCTGTTCCTGCTGCAGAACGCCCTGCACAGCGGTCCGCTCGTCGCCGTGCAGCCCGCGCTGACCGTGACCGACCCCGTGGCGAGCACGGCGTACGGCGTGGCGATGTTCGGCGAGGACATCCGCACCGGTCCGTGGGTGCTGCCCGAGCTGACCGGCATGGCCCTCATCCTGTACGGCAGCGTGCTGCTGTCGAAATACGCCCCGCTCAGGGAGCAGGCTCGCATGGCCGGGGCTCATCATCGCGGAGCGGGAGGAGGTCCGGGAGAAGAAGGGACTCGGCCGGCGCCGTGGTGAACAGGACGGCCGCCCGCGCGATGAGCGCGGCCCGCCCGGGCAGGCCGGGTTCGAGCCGGTCGAGCGCCCGCAGCAGGTCGGCACGGCGGCGCGCGTGGACGCTGACCCCGGCCCGCGCCATCGCGAGCACGCCGTCCCTGCCGTGCCCGGCGATGGGCCGGTGGGTGACGACCGGCACTCCCGCCGCGAACGCCTCCCGGCAGGTCAGCCCGCCCGCGTTGTCCACCAGCGCGTACGCGGAGGCGAGCAGGCCGGCCAGGTCGTCCCGCCAGCCGAGGGCGATCCCCGCACGGCCCAGCAGGCGGTCGAGGCGGCGGCGCAGCCGCTCGTTGCGCCCGCACAGCACGACGGGAATGTAGCGGCCCGAGCGGGCCAGGAGCCGGGCGGTCGCCGCGACCCTGCCGACTCCCCAGGACCCCGCGCAGACGAGCACGATCCGGTCGCCGTCGCGCAGGCCGATGCGGGCCCGCGCGTCCGTCGGCGCACCGGCGCACGCGAATTCCGGACGGACGATCGGGGCGCAGCGGAAGGCCGGCCGGCCGACGGCGGCCGTCACCGCGAGGGCAGTGGACGTGTCCGGACACAGGTAGCGGTCGTTGCCGGGGTGCAGCCAGAGGCGGTGCACGGCGAAGTCGGTCAGCACGACCACGCTCGGCACGGCCAGCCGTCCCCGCTCGCGCAGATGCCCGGCGGCCTGCGCGGCCACGTGGAAGACCGGCACCACCAGGGAGGGCCGCACGCGGCGCACCGCACGGGCCAGCCCGGCAGCGGCCACGATCGTCAGCGGCGAGGTGGAGGGGGCCCGGCGGGAGACGAAGAACACGCGGTAGACCAGCGCGTACAGCCACGGCGACCGCAGCATGACCGCGCGATACCACCAGCGCAGGAGCGCGCCCAGCCGCAGCGGCAGCAGGGCGAGCACGTCCACGACCTCCGCGTGCATGCCGACGGCGGCCAGGCGGCGGGCCAGTTCGGCGGCCACGGCGTCGTGGCCCGCGCCCATAGAGGCGCTGACGATCAAAGCCCTGCCGCTCATGCTCGCGACGTCCCTCATGCTCACGACCCTCCTTCCCGGGCGGGGGGAGGCGTGACGGACACTGGAACGCGATGAGACCTCACGCGCTGGTCGTCGCCGGGCTGGCCCTGCTCCACGCCGGGCCGGGGGCCGCCTGGCTGCCCGCGGTCCGCCGCCTGCTGCCGTCGCTCGCGGGCGAGGGCGATCCCGGGCATGTCGCGCTGACCTTCGACGACGGGCCCGACCCGCGGTCGACCCCGCTGTTCCTCGACGAGCTCGACCGGCTCGGATGCCGGGCGACCTTCTTCGTCCTCGGCGAGATGCTCGACCGCCATCCGGAGCTCGGGCGGAGCATCGCGCGGGCCGGGCACGAGGTGGCCGTGCACGGCTGGCGGCACGACAACGCCCTGCTCACCCGGCCGGGCCGGGTCGCGGCCGAGATGGGCAGGGCCGCGCGCCTCGTCGCCGCCGTCACCGGCACACGCCCGTCGTGGTACCGCCCGCCGTACGGCGTGCTGAGCGCCGAGGCGCTGGTCGCGGCGCGATGGCACGGCCTGCGGCCGGTGCTGTGGACGGCCTGGGGCGAGGACTGGACGCGCCGGGCCACGCCCGGCTCGGTGCTGCGCACCTTGGAGCCCGGCCTGCGCGGCGGGGCGACGCTGCTGCTGCACGACTGCGACCACACCTCCGCCCCGGGTTCCTGGCGCTCGGCGCTGGGCGCGCTCGCCGGCGCGGTCGCGCGCTGCCGCGCCGCCGGACTGCGTGTCGGACCGCTCGGCGCCCACGGCGTGGGTGTACCCGGCGGCGGCGCGCGGCCCCACCGGCTGCCTGCGCCGGCAAGCTTTTACCTGCGGCCGGAAGCATAAAAACGCGGAAAAAGGGACGCTCACCTTTGGCGCCCTTCTCCATCACATTTTTGCGCTTTTTTCCGAACATCACCTGGCCGGGCACGCCGCTTTTCCCGTCGGATTGCCCACGTAAAAGCGCCCGCCCGATCTGTCGGGGTTTGTGGTGAATCGCGGTGGAGATTCTTCAGGCATGTCCGCAGCGGACGTACGCGACGCCGCGCACCGGGAGAACTTCCCGGTGGCCTCCCGCCTGCTCCCGCGCGCGTACCGCCGCGACCTGATGGCGGTGTACGGCTTCGCCCGATATGTGGATGACGTCGGCGACGAGGGTGACCCCGCCGAGCGGCCCGCCCTGCTCGACGAGGTGGAGGCCGACCTCGGCCGCCTGTACTCCGGAGGGAGCCCGCGGCTGCCCGCCGTACGCGCACTGGGGCCGCTGGTCGCCGGGCGGGGCGTGCCGCGAACGCCCTTCCTCCACCTCGTGGAGGCCAACCGGCGCGACCAGACGGTGCGGCGCTACGACACCTTCGCGCAGTTGCTGGGCTACTGCGAGCTGTCGGCCAACCCGGTCGGGCGGATCGTCCTGCACGTCTTCGGCGTGGCCACCCCGGAGCGGGCGCGGCTGTCGGACCGCATCTGCTCGGCGCTTCAGGTGATCGAGCACTGCCAGGACGTGGGCGAGGACCACGCCCGCGGCCGCGTCTATCTCCCCGGCGAGGACCTGCGCAGGTTCGGCTGCCGCGAGGCCGACCTGGACGCGCCGCGCACCTCCCCGCGGCTGCGCCGGGCCGTGGCGCTGCAGGCCCGCCGCGCCGCCACCCTGCTGGACGAGGGCATGCCGCTGCTGGAGACGCTGAGCGGGTTCGCGCGCACCGCGGTCGCCGGGTACGTCGCGGGCGGCCGGGCGGCGCTCGCGGCGCTGGAGCGGGGCCGGCACGACGTCCTCGGCGGGGCGGTCCGCGCGCGCCGCCGCGCGGTGCTGAGCGAGTGGGTGCGCGTGCTGAAGGAGGTGAACGGTGACGGTTCCCGGCGCGATTCCTGATCCCGTTCCCGATCGCCCGCCCGGCCCCGCTCCGCATCGCGCGGGGGACGACCCGCCCGGTCCCGCGCCGCGCCCCCTCACGCCCATTCCCGTGCCGATGCCGGCAGCGGTGCCCGTTCCCGTCGCCTACCGGTACTGCGAGCGCGTCGTCCGCACCCGCGCGCGCAACTTCGCCTACGGCATCCGCCTGCTCGCCCCGCCCAAACGCCGTGCGCTCAGCGCGCTCTACGCCTTCGCCCGGCGGATCGACGACATCGGCGACGCGGCCGGGCCGATGGACGCGCGGCTGTCGGCGCTGGAGCAGGCCCGCGCGGGCCTGCGGGCCGCGCACCCGGATCCCGCCGACCCCGTCCTGGTGGCGTTGCGCGACACCGCCACGCGTTTCCCCGTCCCGCTTGAGGCGTTCGAGGAGCTGATCGACGGATGCGCCGACGACGTCGCGGGCGCGTGCTACCAGTCGTACGAGGACCTGGTCGGCTACTGCCGGGAGGTCGCCGGGTCGATCGGTCGGCTGTCCCTCGGCGTATTCGGCCTCGCCTCCGGGGTGGCGAGCGGTGACCGCGCTCTGCGGCGTGCGGCGCGGCTGGCCGACTCCCTGGGGGTGGCGCTCCAGCTCACCAACGTGCTCAGGGACCTGCGCGAGGACCGCTGCGCGGGCCGGGTATATCTGCCCGCCGACGACCTGCGCAGGTTCGGCTGCACGCTCGACCTGGACGCGTCGGGGGCGTTCACCGATCCGCCCGAGCGGCTGGCGCGTCTCGTCCGCTACGAGGCCGGCCGGGCGCTCGGCTGGTACGCCGAGGGGATGCACCTGGTCCCGCTGCTCGACCGGCGCAGCGCGGCCTGCACGGCGGCGATGGCGGGCATCTACCGGCGGCTGCTCGCGCGCATCGCCGCCGACCCCGGCCAGGCGCTGGCCGGGCGCGTGTCGCTCACCCCGTGGGCGAAGGCGATGGTCGCGGCGCGCGCGATCACGGGAGCGGCCAGATGAACGGCCCGAGGGACGTCGCGCCCGTCGCGGTGGTGGGCGGCGGCCTCGCCGGCATCACCGCGGCCCTCGCGCTCGCGGAGGCCGGATGGCCGGTGACGCTCTACGAGGCGAGGCCCCGGCTCGGCGGGGCCACCCACTCCTTCGCCCGGGGCGGCCTGACGGCCGACAACGGGCAGCACGTCTTCCTGCGCTGCTGCACCGCCTACCGGGGGCTGCTCGACCGGCTGGGCGGCACCGGGCGGGTGCGCCTGCAGGAACGCTTCGACGTGCGCGTGCTCACCCCGCACGGCGGTCGGGGACGGCTGCGCCGGGCCGCGCTGCCCGGGCCGTTCCACCTGCTGCCCGCGCTCGCGGGCTACCGCCTGCTGTCCCCCGCCGACCGGCTGCGCGCGGTGCGCGGCGCGCTCGCGCTGCGCGGGCTCGACCCGGCGGAGCCCGCCCTCGACCGGGCCGCGCTCGGCGGCTGGCTGGCCGACAACGGCCAGCGGGAGGCCGTGCGGCGGGCGCTGTGGGACCTGTTCGCGGTGGCCGCGCTCAACATCCCGGCCGACGAGGCGGCGCTGGGACCGGCGGCGATGGTCTTCAGGACGGCTCTGCTCGGCCGCGCCGACGCCGCCGACATCGGCGTGCCGTCGGTGCCGCTCGGCGAGCTGCACGGCGGTGCCGCACTGTCCGCGATCACCCGGCTGGGCGGGCAGGTGCGGCTGGCGGCGAAAGTCGACAGGGTCCTGCCGGGGCCGGCGATCCGCGTGGGCGGCGCGCGCGTCGGCGCGTCGGCCGTCGTCGTCGCCACCCCGCACGGCCAGGCCGCACGGCTCGTGCCCGCGGAGGCCGCGCCGGACCGGGACGCCTGGGCGGGCCTCGGGGCGAGCCCCATCGTCAACGTGCACGTCGTCTACGACCGGCCCGTCATGCGGCTGCCGTTCGCCGCCGTCGTCGGCTCGCCGGTGCAGTGGATCTTCGACAGGACCGCCTCGGGCGGCCTCACCCGGGGCCAGTATCTGACGGTCTCGGTGTCGGCGGCGCGGCACTGGATCGAGGTGCCCACGGCCGCGATGCGCGAGGTGTTCCTGCCCGAGCTGGAGCGGCTGCTCCCCGCCGCCCGTACGGCGAGGGTCGTGGACCTGTTCATCACCAGGGAGCGGCGGGCGACCTTCCGGCAGGTCCCGGGCAGCGGGGGGCTGCGCCCCGGCGCGGCCACCCGGTGGCCCGGGCTGTTCCTCGCCGGCGCGTGGACCGACACGGGCTGGCCCGACACGATGGAGGGAGCCGTGCGCAGCGGTCTCCAGGCGGCCCGCCTCGCCAGGCGGCATCTCGAACGGGAGCACACCCGATGACCGGCGTCACCGCTGGGGTGGCCACCAGCGCCGCCCGCGCCGCGACCGCCCTGAAGGCGGCGCGCGATCACCTGCTGGGCCTGCAGTCACCCGAGGGCTGGTGGAAGGGCGAGCTTCAGACCAACGTGACCATGGACGCCGAAGACCTCCTGCTGCGCGAGTTCCTGGGCGTGCGGACCGCGGAGGAGACCGCCGAGGCCGCCCGGTGGATCAGGTCGCAGCAGCGCCTTGACGGCCCGCGTTCCGGCACATGGGCGAACTTCCACGAGGGTCCCGCCGACCTGTCCACCACCATCGAGGCGTACGTCGCGCTGCGCCTCGCGGGCGACCCGCCCTCGGCCCCGCACATGCGCGCCGCGGCGGCGTACGTGCGAGGGGCGGGCGGCATCGAGTCGGCCCGGGTCTTCACCCGGATCTGGCTCGCCATGTTCGGGCAGTGGCGGTGGGAGGACCTGCCGGTCATCCCGCCGGAGATCATGTTCCTGCCGCCGTGGTGCCCGCTGAACGTGTACGACTGGGCGTGCTGGGCGCGGCAGACCATCGTCCCGCTCACGATCGTGACCGCGCACCGGCCGGTCAGGCCGCTGCCGTTCGGGCTGCCGGAGCTGCGTACGGGACGGCCCGCGCCGCGGCCCCCGCGTACGGGCTGGGACGCGGCGTTCGCGGCACTCGACCGCGCCCTGCACCGCTACGAACGGCATCCGGTCGCCGGGCTCCGCCGCGCCGCGCTGCGGCGGGCCGTCGAGTGGGTCGTGGCACGGCAGGAGGCCGACGGCTCGTGGGGCGGCATCCAGCCTCCCTGGGTCTACTCGCTGATCGCGCTGCACCTGAGCGGATACGGCATCGACCACCCCGTCATGCGGGCCGGCCTGGCCGGCCTGGACAGGTTCACCATCAGGGAGGACGGCACGCGCCGGCTTGAGGCGTGCCAGTCGCCGGTCTGGGACACCGCGCTCGCGATGACCGCCCTCCTCGACGCGGGCCTGCCCCGCGACCATCCCGCGCTGGCCCGGGCGGGCGAGTGGCTGCTGTGCGAGGAGATCAGGGGGCCGGGCGACTGGGCGGTGCGGCGTCCCGGTCTCGCGCCGGGCGGCTGGGCCTTCGAGTTCGACAACGACGGCTATCCCGACGTCGACGACACGGCCGAGGTCATCCTCGCGCTGCGCCGGTTGCGCCGGCCCGACGCCCGGCCGGCCCTGGAGCGGGGGCTGCGCTGGATGGCCGGGATGGCCTGCCGCGACGGCGGGTTCGCCGCCTTCGACGCCGACAACACCCGCGAGCTGTGCCTGCGGCTGCCGTTCTGCGACTTCGGCGCGGTCATCGACCCGCCGTCTGCCGACGTGACCGCGCACGTGGTCGAGGCGCTCGCGGCCGAGGGGATGGCCCGCTCCCCCGTCGTACGGCGGGCGGTGGTGTGGCTGCTGCGGGCGCAGGAGCCCGACGGCTCGTGGTTCGGCCGGTGGGGGGCCAACCACGTGTACGGCACGGGGGCGGTGCTGCCCGCCCTCGTCGCGGCCGGGGTGCGGCCGCAGGCCCCCTGCGTACGGCGGGCCGTGGCGTGGCTGGAGGCGCACCAGCACCCCTGCGGCGGCTGGGGCGAGGACCTGCGCTCCTACCGCGACCCCGCGTGGATCGGGCGGGGCGAGCCGACCGCCTCGCAGACGGCGTGGGCCCTCATCGGCCTGCTCGCGGCCGGGGAGCGGGGCCCGTGCGTGGACCGGGGCGTGGCCTGGCTCGCCGACAGCCAGCGCCCGGACGGCACCTGGGACGAGCCCTACTACACCGGGACGGGCTTCCCCGGCGACTTCTACATCAACTATCACCTGTATCGGCTCGTCTTCCCGTTGAGCGCGCTCGGCCGTTACCTGCACGCCGGGGAGGAGCCGTCATGACGGACCTGATCGTGTGCACCGCGCTGGGGATCGAGGCCAGAGCCGTCGCCCGCGGGCTGCGGCCCATGCCCGATCACCTCCGGGTCCGGGTCGTCCGGATGGGGATGGGGCCCGAGCGGGCGGCGCGGGCGGTGGCCCTGCTCCCGCCGGGCGCCGCCCTCGCCGTCACCGGCTTCGGCGGGGCGCTCCACGACGGCCTGCGCCCCGGGGACGTGCTCGTCGCCACCGAGGTGCGCTCGGGAGACCAGGTCTGGCCGTGCCCGTCGGCTCCGCTGCTCGCCGGGGAGCTCGCGCGCGCCGGGCTGCCCGCCCGCACCGGCCCGCTCGTCACCTCCCCGCGCATCGTGACGGGCCGTGGCCGCCGGGCGCTGGCACGCGAGGGCGCGTACGCCGTCGACATGGAGAGCGCCCCGCTGGCCGCCGCCGCGGGCGCCCGGCCGTTCGCGGCCGTGCGGGTCATCGTGGACACCCCCGGCGCCCCGCTGCTGAACCTCGCCACGATGGGCGGCGCGGTCGCCGCCCGGCGCACGCTCGCCCGGATCGGCCCGGTGCTGGCGCGGTGGGCGGCGGCGACCGGCCCGCGCCGGGTCCTGCTGGCCTCGCCCCGCTCGTTCTGCGCCGGGGTCGAACGGGCCATCGAGATCGTGGAGCGCGCGCTCGACCGCTTCGGCGCGCCCGTGTACGTGCGCAAGCAGATCGTGCACAACATCCACGTCGTACGCGACCTGGAGCGGCGCGGCGCGGTGTTCGTCGACGACCTGGCCGAGGTGCCGGAGGGCGCGGTCACGGTCTTCTCCGCCCACGGGGTCGCACCCGCCGTACGCGAGGAGGCGGGGCGGCGCGGGCTGCGCGTCATCGACGCGACGTGCCCGCTGGTGGCGAAGGTGCACGCGGAGGCCCGCAGGTTCGCCGCGCGGGGCGACCTCGTCGTGCTCATCGGCCACGCCGGGCACGAGGAGGTCGAGGGCGTGCTCGGGGAGGTGCCCGGCGCGGGCGTGCTGGTCGAGGACGAAGCCGGCGTGGCGGACGCGGTCGCGGCCGTGCCGCCGGGGCGCGGGGTCGCCTACCTCACCCAGACCACGCTGGCGGCCGACGAGGCGGGGCGGGTCGCGGCGGCCGTACGGCGGCGCTTCCCCGACGCCGAGGGGCCGCGCGGCGACGACATCTGCTACGCGACGACCAACCGGCAGCACGCGGTGCGTGCCGTCGCCGAGGAGGCCGACCTGGTGCTGGTCGTCGGGTCGGCCAACTCCTCCAACGCCCTGCGCCTCACCGAGGTCGCCGCGCGCTCCGGCCACGGCGGGGCACCGCTCGCCCGCCTGGTCGACGGGCCCGGCGACGTCGCGCTCGACTGGCTGCGCGGCGCGCGGACGGTCGGGGTGACCGCCGGGGCGTCCACCCCCGGCGCGATGGTGGACGCCATCGTGGCCGCCCTCGGCGGGCTCGGCCCGCTTGAGGTGGAGGAGCGGCGGGTGACCGAGGAGAACGTCGAGTTCACGTTGCCGAAGGAGGTGCGGCCCTGATGCCGATGCCCGTACGCCAGAGTCTGCGCGTCGGGGCCTACATCCTGGCCCAGCGGCTGCGCCGGCGGGAGAGGTTCCCGCTGCTGGTCGAGCTTGAGCCGTTGTTCGCGTGCAACCTGAAGTGCGCGGGCTGTGGGAAGATCCAGCACCCGGCCGACGTGCTGAAACAGCGCATGCCGGTGGAGCAGGCGGTGGCCGCCGTCGAGGAGTGCGGCGCCCCGATGGTGTCGATCGCGGGCGGGGAACCGCTCATGCACCCCCAGATCGCGGAGATGGTCGAGGAACTGGTGGCGCGCAGGAAGTACGTCTTCCTGTGCACCAACGCGCTGCTGATCCCGCGCAAGATCGACCGGTTCACGCCCTCGCCGTACTTCGCCTGGGCGGTCCACATCGACGGCCTGCGCGAGCGGCACGACGCGTCGGTGTGCAAGGAGGGCGTCTTCGACGAGGCGGTCGCGGCGGTGCGCGAGTGCCGGCGGCGCGGCTTCCGCGTCACCACCAACACCACGTTCTTCGCCGGGGACAGCCCGCGCACCGTGATCGAGGTGCTCGACTTCCTCAACGACGACCTGTGCGTCGACCAGATGATGATCTCGCCCGGGTACGCGTACGAGAAGGCGCCCGACCAGGACTGCTTCCTCGGGGTGCGGCAGACGCGGGAGCTGTTCCGCGCCGCGTTCGCGGGCGGCAACCGCAGACGCTGGCGGTTCAACCACTCGCCGCTGTTCCTCGACTTCCTGGAGGGGAAGGCCGACTTCCCGTGCACGGCCTGGGCGATCCCGTCCTATTCGGTGTTCGGCTGGCAGCGGCCCTGCTACCTCATGGCCGACGGGTACGCCCGGACCTACCGGGAGCTGGTCGAGGAGACCGACTGGGACGCCTACGGCCGGGGACGCGACCCGCGCTGCGCCAACTGCATGGCGCACTGCGGCTACGAGCCGACGGCGGTCTTCGCCACCCTCGGCTCGCTGCGCGAGTCCCTGCGCGCGCTGCGCGGCACATAGGAGCCGGGGCGCTCATGGATGCGGAAGACGGGGTGCCGAGGCGCTATCCGGTGGAACTCCGGCAGCGGCGCCGTCGGCCCCAGCCCCAGATGAGGCCGCGCACCCGGCGCGCCGGCAAGGTAGCGGCGCAGGATCTGCGCACGATGCTCGGACGGGATCTCCTCGAGCAGGATCGGACACTCGCGGCCCTGACGGCGGAGCGCGGCCTTGCCGCCCGCGGCCTCGACGTCGCGCACCCAGCTCGCGTCCGGCCCGAGCATCGAGACGAGGAAGTCGGCGCCGCGGTAGTGGGTGACCGCGAGCACGACCGCGGCGAGACCGGGAACACATGGAAGGACCAGCAGCCAGCCCAGCAGCGGGGCCGGACCGACATCACCCGAGGTGTCCCGGACGGTCAGTGCGGCGATCGCGACGCAGAGCGCGATCCCGAGCAGCCCGATCGCCAGCGGGAAAGTCCAGCGCTTACCGGCGCGGGCCGCCCGGATCGTGCCCATCCAGCCCAGGAGTCCCAGCGCCCCGACCACAGACACCGTGGCGCAGGGTCCGTTACTTCTTCGCCGAGCCATCGGTGCGCATGGCCGTCTGCGGCACACTCGACCGCGCCAGCCGGCGGATCGCGCCGCTGATCACCGTGCCCGGAGAGGTGAGCGAAACGCAGGCTCGCGTGATCGCGAAGGCCCTCGCCTTCGGCTACTTCGCCGCACTCGAGCAGTGGTACCTCGACGGCGGCAACCGGCCTATCGCCGAATACGTCGAGGAAGGCATGCGGCCACTACGCGGCATCTGGAGCGCACCGCATCCGTCCTCCGAGCGCGATCACCCCAGCGTCTCGGCGCCTTCCCATTGAGTTCCTTTACGATGTAGATCATCCTATCGGGATGGTCGTACACCTCGGAGGAACGCTCAGGGGCGGCCGAAGCGGCGGGCCAGGATCCGGAACGCGCCGGGCGCGGCCCCGTGCAGGCGGGCGGGCACCCGCAGCCAGGCGGGGACGTACACCTCGGCGCGGTCGCGCTCGACCGCCGTCGCGATGGCGCGGGCCACCCGCTCCGGCGGGACGGGCACCGGCCTGCGGCGCGTGTACGGCCTGCCGCGCCGGGCGAAGAACGGCGTGTCGACGACCCCCGGCACCACCGCCGTCACGCCGACGCCCTTGCCCTCGACGCCGTTCACGTCGACCGCGGGCAGCTCGTAGCGCAGGCTCTCGGCGAAGGCCAGCAGGCCCGCCTTGGTCGCGGCGTACACCGCCTCCTCCCGCACGCCCACCACGCCGGCGATCGAGGCGACGTAGACGAGGTGGCCCCGGCCGCGCTCCAGCATCCCGGGCAGCAGCAGCCGGGTGAGCTGCACGTGGGCCGTCAGGTTGACCGCGATCATGCGTTCGGCCGTGCCCCCGGACATGCGCGGGAGCGGCCCGCTCCAGCCCTCGCCCGCGCACGCCACCAGCACGTCCACCCGCCCGGCGCGTACGGCGAGGTCGGCGGTGGGGTCGGACAGGTCGGCGGGCAGCGTCTCGCCGCCGGTCCGCGCGGCGACGCCGTCGAGCGCCTCCTGATCGCGCCCGGACAGCACCAGCCGCGCGCCGCGCGCCGACAGCTCCAGCGCCGTGGCGGCGCCGATGCCCGACGACGCCCCGGTGACGAGCACCCGTGCCCCCGCCAGCCGCATCCGCCCCACCCCCCTCGTCACCCGCTCGTCACCCCGCTCGTCACCCGCTCGTCACCCGCTCGTCACCCGCTCGCCACCCGCTCGTCACCCGCTCGCCCAAGGGTGTACCCCCGCGGTTTCCGCGAACCGGTGGACCACCGATGGTATGACTGGGTAGCCTGCCAAGTATGACCAAGAAGATTACGATCTCTTTGCCGGACGAGCTGGCCGACGAGGCGCAGGCGTCCGGCAACGCCTCGGCCTACATCGCCGCCGCGCTGCGGGAACGGCGGCGCATCCAGGGCGACCTGGCCATCATGGCCGATTTATGGGGGCCGGGCTGGCAGGACGGCATCACCGATGACGACAGTGCCCGCGCGGCGCGCCTGGTGACCGGCGACGCCAAGGCGGACGCCGCGTGACCGACCCCGTCCCACCGGCCGGCGTCCTGTCCGGCCACGTGCTGGACCTCGACGCCGTCGTCCACCTGATCGAGGGCAAGAGCATGTACGGCAGGGCCGTCGTGCGGCAGTCCTCGGCGCACGGCGTCACCCTCCTCGTCCCCGCGCTCGCCGTCCAGGTGTTGTCGCTCGGCCCCATCCAGCCCCGGCTCGAACGCTTCCTGCGCATGTCGATGGTGGTCACCGGCGCGCTCTCCCCCGGTGACGCCGTCGAAGGCGGGCCGTACGCGCAGACGATCATGACGAGCCTGCGGCGCCACCGGCCGGCCGCCGCGGACGCGCTCCTGCCCGACGTCCTGGTGGCCGCCCACGCGGCCGTCCACGCCATCCGCCGCGACTGGCGGATCATCACCGCGACCCCCTACCTCTACGAGGGCATCGACGTCCGCCTGGAGATCCTTCCCTAGATTTGCGACCAGGCCCTGCGATGCGGCGGCCGGTCAGCGGCAGAGGGATCGACGGCGGGCGAACCATCGCCTGGCGGGAGCCGTCCGCCCATGACCGCGTACACGTCGCCGCAGGTCAGGGGTACTGCCTGGGAGGCGGGGGTACCAGCAGGGCATGGCCGCCCTTCCGGCGTACGCGCCGATGCTGGCCCGGCTAGGGCCGCTGCCCTCGCCCGGCAGCGAGTACGCGTACGAGATGAAGTGGGACGGCGTCCGCGCCCTCGGCTACGTCGAGGACGGCACGCTGCGGCTGGTCTCGCGCAACGGCAAGAACGTCACCGTCGCCTATCCCGAGCTCGCCGGACTGGCCGCCGCCACGGGCGGGCACGCGGTGGTGCTCGACGGGGAGATCGTCGCGTTCGACCAGCAGGGCAGGCCGTCGTTCGAGGCGCTGCAGCCGCGCATGCACCAGCGCGACCCGCTCAAGATCAGGCAGCTCCTCGGCACCACACCCGTGACGTACCTGCTGTTCGACGTGCTGCACGTCGACGCCGCGACCACGATCGCGCTGCCCTACACCGAGCGGCGGAGCCGCCTGGAGGACCTCGTCCACACCGGGCCCCACTGGGCCGTCCCGCCCTACTACACCGGCTGCGGCGAGCACGCGCTGGCCGACTCCCGGCGGCTGGGGCTGGAGGGCGTCGTGGCCAAGCGGCTCACCTCGCCCTACCGCCCCGGCCGCCGCTCCCCCGACTGGGTGAAGGTGAAGAACTTCCGCACACAGGAGGTCGTCGTCGGCGGGTGGCGGCCCGGGGAGGGCCGCCGGGCGAACACCATCGGCTCGCTGCTCGTGGGCGTCAACGACGACAGCGGGCGCCTGCGGTACGCCGGCAGCGTCGGCACCGGCTTCACCGACGAGGCGCTCCGGCGGCTCGCCGAGCGCCTGGCCCCGCTGCGGCGGGACACGCCCCCGTTCGAGGGCATCACACGTGAGGAGGCCAAGGGCTGCCACTGGGTGGAGCCGGTCCTGGTCGGCGAGGTGCGGTTCGCCGAGTGGACGGGCGAGGGGCGGCTGCGCCACCCCTCGTGGCGGGGCCTGCGCGACGACAAGGAGCCAAGCGAGGTCGTCCGCGAGGAGGGCTGAGCCCGCGCCTGCTCACGTGCCGTGTTATGCGGCGCCGCGCCGCCGCGGGTCACGCGTCCTCATCGCGCCGCCACGCGGCGGCGAGGACGACGACGCCGACGACCGCGACGAACAGATCGGCGTAGATCTCGTAGCCGGTGAGGAAGCCCAGGCGCGGGATGACCTGGCGGTTGAAGACGTTCAGTATCGCGCCCCAGAACGGCTGCACGGCCAGGTGGTCGATGGTCCCGCTGATGCCCGCGGCGACCAGGAACGCCCCGGCGAGCCTGATGACTTCACGCATGCCGCCGACGCTAGGGACCGGCCCGCCCGGCGGGGATCGGGCGTCGGCATGCTCCCGTACGGCGAAGGTCGCGGGCGCGCGGCGTGCCCGCCGACCGAAGTCGGACGTCCGCCGACTTCGGTATGGTCCTCGCGCTCGGCCGTTCGCAGGCCACGCGCCGGGTCGTAGGCTGCGGGGGATATGGATGCCCCCGCCGCCCCCCGGCACCGGCGCAGCCGGCGCGACCGGTTCGTGGACACGGCGATGTTCATGCTGGCCGTGGCCTTCGGCTTCTACACGTCGGTGGAGCGTCTGCACACCTCGCCCCTGCCGCCGGCCTGGCTGTTCAGCCTCGACCAGGCCGTGGGCATGCTCGGCTGCGCGGGGTTGTGGCTGCGCCGCAGATGGCCGGTCGGGCTCGCGGTGACGCTCGTCGTGCTGTCGGCCGTCTTCGAGATGATCGCGGGCCCGATGCTGGCCGCGCTCTTCTCCGTCGCGGTGCACCGCCGTCCGCGGACCTCGGGGATGGTGTTCGCGCTCAGCGTCGTCGCCGCGGTCGTCTTCACCTTCCTGCGCCCCGACCCGGACATGCCGCCGCTCGCGCTGCTGACGCTGGGCCTGGCCCTCCAGGGCGCGGCGGCCGGCTGGGGGCTGTTCGTCCACCACCGGCGGCGGCTCGTGCTGGCCCAGCGCGACCGCGCGGCCCGGATGGAGACCGAGGCGAGGCTGCGGGCCGAGCAGGCGCAGCACCAGGTCCGCGAGGCCATCGCCCGCGAGATCCACGACGTGCTCGGCCACCGGCTTTCGCTGCTGAGCGTGCACGCGGGGGCGCTGGAGTTCAACCCCGGGGCCGATCCCGCCGACGTCGCCCGGGCGGCGCGGGTGATCAGAGAGAGCGCCCACCAGGCCCTGCAGGACCTGCGCGAGGTGATCGGCGTGCTGCGCGCCCCGACCACCGAGCACGCGCCCACCCTGGCCTGCCTGGAGGAGCTCGTCGCGGAGTCGGGCCGGGCCGGCATGCGGGTCGAGTTGCGCGACGACCTCGGCGTGCGCGAGGCCGCCGTCCCCGGCCGGGCGGGCCGCGCCGCCTACCGCGTCGTGCAGGAGGCCCTCACCAACGCCCGCAAGCACGCGCCGGGAGCCGCGGTCCGCGTACGAGTGTCGGGGGCGCCCGGCGAGGGCCTGACGGCCGAGGTGGTCAACGACGCTCCCGCCGCCGCGCCGGAGGCCGCCGGTGGGGGCCATGGCCTGGCCGGCCTGGCCGAGCGCGTCACGCTGGTGGGGGGACGTTTGGAGCACGGACCGGCGCACCCGGATGACAGCGGCCCGGGTGGCTGGCGCGTGCGGGCCTGGCTACCGTGGCCGCCATGACCCTCCCGCCGCATGCCCTGCCACCGCATGCCGTGCCGCCGCATGCCGTGCCGGAATCCGCCCCGATCGGCGTGCTCATCGCCGACGACGACCCCCTCGTCCGGGCCGGGCTGGAGATGATGCTCGGCGGCGCACCCGACATCCGCGTCCTCGCCCAGGCCGGGGACGGGGCCGAGGTGCTGCCGCTGGCCGGCCGGCACCGCCCCGACGTGGTGCTGATGGACATCCGGATGCCGGTGATGGACGGCCTGGCCGCCACCGAGGCGCTGCGCGCCCGCGACGGCGCGCCCGAGGTGATCGTGCTGACCACCTTCGACGCCGACGAGCACGTGCTGCGCGCCCTGCGCGCGGGGGCCGCCGGGTTCCTGCTCAAGGACACCCCGCCGGGCGAGATCGTGGACGCCATCCGCCGGGTGGCCGCCGGTCATCCGGTCCTGTCCCCGGCGGTGACCCGGCGGCTCATCGCCCGAGTCGCCGAGGACGGCCAGGACCGGCGCCGGGCCCGCGCGCGGGAGCGCCTGGCACTGCTCAACGACCGGGAGCGGGAGGTCGCGGTGGCGGTCGGCCAGGGCAGGCCGAACGCCGAGATCGGCGCCCTGCTGCACCTCAGCGTCCCCACCGTCAAGACGCACGTGTCGAGCATCCTGGCCACGCTCGGCCTCAACAACCGCGTGCAGATCGCCCTGCTCGTCCACGACGCCGGACTGCTCGACGATCCGCCCGATCCAGGGACCACAGGACGGTGACCTCGTCGCCCAGCTCGGCCCGCACCCGCTGAAGGGTGCGCGGGCTGGGGTCGACCAGGCACCGCTGCGCGGCGGCCCGCAGCAGCGGCAGGTCGACGGCGCTGTCGGTGTAGGCGTGGGCCAGCGGCATCGTGACGCCGATCTCCCGCAGGCGGCCGGGCTTGGCCGCGCCGTAGCAGCCGCGCACCGGCGTGAAGGCGTGGCGGCCACGGCGCAACTGCGCGGCGATCACCTCCACCCCGTCGAGGCCCAGGTTCCGGCAGACGGCGGTGGCGAGCGGGTCCGCGCAGGCGGTGGCGACGACGACCCGGTCACCGGTGTCCAGGTGCGCCCGGAGCCGGTCCAGCGCCACGGCGATCCGGCGGGGCTCGGCGGTGTGCGCGACGGCGAACTCCTCCGCCAGGGCGTGGAACCGCTCCGGCGGCACCCCGGCCGTGGCGAGCCAGACGAACCCCGCCGTCGCCCGCCGCCTGGTGGGCGGCAGGATGAACAGCGGCACCAGCACCACCGCCGCGGTCAGGGCCGTCGCCGCCCGCAACGGGCGGCGCAGCAGCAGCATGCGCAGGAAACGCCCGAAGGAGTCGCCGCGTACGAGGGTGTCGTCGAGGTCGAAGACGACGACGGGCCGGCCGGTCATCGGCGCCCCCGGCTCTCCGGCAGGCCGAGCATGCCGAGCAGGACCTCCAGGACCTCGTCGGACGACCGCGCCCCGGTGGTGGTCGGCAGCGCGTTCCAGATCCACAACTGCGCGAGCCCGTGCAGGGCCGCCCACAGCGCGCCGGCGACCTGCCGGTTGTCCGCCGCCGGGTTCCACCCCTCCGCCTGGCAGGCGCCTACCAGCGCGGCCAGGGTGTCGAACACCGTCAGGCTCGCCCCGGCCAGCTCCGGCTCCTGCGGATCGACCAGGTCGTGCCGGAACATGAGGGCGAACATGCCGGGCTGTTCGAGCGCGAACCCCACGTACGCGCTCGCGGCCGCCCGCAGCCGCTCGACGGCGCCGGCCCGAGCGGGGAGGGCGCCGAGGGCCCGCTCCCCGCGTGCCGCCAGGTCGCCGAACCCCAGGGCCGCCACCGCCGACAGCAGGGCCGCCCGCCCGGAGAAGTGCCGGAGCGGCGCGCCGTGCGACACCCCCGCCGCCCGTGCGATGGCGCGCAGGGTGACGGTGCCGGGGTCGCCCTCGTCGACCATCCTCCGCGCGACCGCGATCAGGTGGTCGCGCGGGCCGATCTCTCTATCCATGTAGACAGTGTCTACACCCTGGACGTAGACACTGTCTACATGACGTCAGACCACGCGATATCGCTCGGCCGCGGCGGCGCGCAGCGTCAGGCCGTGGCCCGGCGCGTCCGGCGGGCGTACGGCACCGCCGGTGGGGTCGGCCGCGCCGTCGAACAGGGCGCCCTCGATGCGCACGTGGTCGTGGAACCACTCCATGTGGCGCAGGTTGGGGGTCGCCGCGGCGACCGGCGCGTGGAGGTTGGGCGCGCAGTGCGCCGACACCTCAAGGCCGTGCCCGGCGGCGATCGCCGCCGCGCCGGACCAGCCGGTGTAGCCGCCGCAGCGGGTCGCGTCGATCTGCAGGCAGTCGACCGCGCCCGCCGCGCACATGCGGGTGAAGTAGACGAGGTCGCCGCCGTACTCGCCCGCCGCGACGTCGGCGTCGGACCGCTCGCGCACCAGGCGCAGCCCGGCCAGGTCGTCGGAGGACACCGGCTCCTCGAACCACCGCACGTCGTGGTCGCGCATCCGGCGTTCCAGCCGTACGGCCTGTTTCGCGCCGTAGCCGCCGTTGGCGTCCACGTACAGCTCGGCGGCGTCCCCGATGACACGGCGGGCGAGCGCGACACGGTGCAGGTCGCGGGCGGGCATGGCGCCCGCGGACTCCCCGATCTTGATCTTGACGCGGGGGATGCCCTGCTCGTGCACCCAGTGCGCGAGCTGCGCCGTCGTGACGTCGTCGTCGTAGGTGGTGAACCCGCCCGAGCCGTAGACGGGCACGGACGGCCCGGCCAGACCGAACAGGCGGGCGAGCGGCACGCCGAGCAGCCGGGCCTTGAGGTCCCAGATCGCGACGTCGACCGCGGAGACCGCATACCCGGCGACGCCCGTGCGGCCCGCGTTTCGCACCCGGCGGACCATCGCGGTCCACAGGCCCGGCACGTCCATGGGGTCGCCGCCGCGCACGACCGGCGCGAGCAGGTCGGTGACGACCCGCGCGGCGGCGGCGGGCGCGTAGGTCCAGCCGAGCCCGGCCGCCTCGCCCGCGTCCGCGCGGACCACCACCATCGTGGTCGCGTCCCAGCTCAGCGTGCCGTCGGCCTCCGGACGGTCGGTCGGCACGCGGTACGCCGACACGTGAAGGTCCCCGATCACGAGGTGGCTGCGCACGCGCGTCCCCCTACCCGGGCGTGACCCCGGGACTCCGGATCGGAGGAAAGATTTTCCCTGGGGCGAGTGTTCGGCTTCCCATTCCAAGGGCAGCGCGCCACATATGACGGAAATCGCCTCAGAAATACTCATCAGGCGGCTCGCCGACTGGGGTGTCGACACCGTCTTCGGGCTTCCCGGTGACGGCATCAACGGCATCATGGAGGGGCTGCGCCGCCACTCCGACCGCGTCCGGTTCGTGCTGGTGCATCACGAGGAGGCGGCCGCCTTCATGGCGGCGGCGCACGCCAAGGCCACCGGTCGCATCGGAGTGTGCCTGGCCACCTCGGGCCCCGGCGGGATCCACCTGCTCAACGGCCTGTACGACGCCAAGCTCGACCACCAGCCGGTGCTGGCCATCACGGGCATGCAGGAGACCAGCGTGCTGGGCACCGGCTACCAGCAGGAGGTCCACCTCGACCGGCTCTACGAGGACGTGGCCGAATACAACCTCGTGGTGGACAACCCGGCCCAGCTCCCTGGTGTGGTGGACATCGCGATCCGCACGGCGTACGCGCGCCGCGGGGTGGCCCACCTGTGCCTGCCCAACGACGTCCAGGTGGCCCCCGCCGACGCCGACCCCTACCAGCACGTCGCCCCCGCGCGGCCGCCCGCGACCGCCCCCGTCTACCTGCCCCCGCCCGGCGTGCCGCGCCAGGAGGACCTGCGAGCCGCCGCCGAGGTGCTCAACGCGGCACGGCGGCCCGCGATCCTGGCCGGCGCCGGCGCCCTGCACGCCCGCGAGGAGGTGCTGGCCGTCGCCGAGACGCTGGGCGCGCCCGTGATCAAGACGCTTCCCGGCAAGGCGGTCATCCCCGACGACTCGCCATACGCGGTGGGCGGGATCGGCCTGCTCGGCACGAAGCCGGGCGAGGAGCTGGTCGAGGACTGCGACACCCTGCTGATGGTCGGCACCAACTTCCCCTACACCAAGCACCTGCCCGAGCCCGGCAGGGTGCGCGTCGTGCAGATCGACGCCGACCCCGCCCGCGCGGGCGTGCGCATGCCGACCGAGGTGCCGATGATCGGGGACGCCAAGGAGGGGCTGGCCGCGCTGCTGCCGCTGCTCCACCGCAACGACGACCGGGCGCACCTGGAGAAGTATCAGAAGGCCATGGCCGCGTGGCGGGAGAACATGGCCGCCCTGGAGAACCCGGAGCGCGCCCCGATCGCCCCGCAGTATCTGATCGGCTGCGTCGACCGGGCCGCCTCCGGCGACGCCATCCTCACCTGCGATTCCGGCACGATCGCCACCTGGGCGGCACGGCACTGGACGATCCGCGGCGACCGCGAGTTCTACCTGTCGGGCAACCTCGCCACGATGGCCCCCGGCCTGCCGTACGCGATCGCGGCGCAGCTCGCCCACCCCGACCGGCAGGTGATCGCGTTCATCGGCGACGGCGGCTTCGCGATGCTCATGGCCGAGTTCCTCACCGCGGCCCGGCTCGGCCTGCCGATCACCGTCGTGGTCAACAACAACGACTCGCTCGGCCAGATCCTGTGGGAGCAGATGGTGCTGGGATACCCGGAGCACGGGGTCAGGTTCGGCGCGCCGGCCTCCGACTTCTCCGCCTGGGCCCGCTCCTGCGGCGGCTACGGCCGCAAGGTCACCGACCCCGCAGAGGTGGACGAGGCCGTACGGCAGGCCCTCGCCCATCCGGGGCCGGCGCTGGTGGACGTGGACCTCGATCCGAACGAGCCGCCCATGCCGGGCAAGGTCGCCCGCGACCAGGCGGTCAGGTTCGCCGAGGCGTTCCTGAAGGGGCAGCCGCACAAGGCGGCCATCGCGACGACGCTGTTCAAGGACAAGATCTCTCAACTGGGGCGGTGACGCCATGTCGGACCAGGTGCTCGTTCCTCCGCCGGTGACGACCCGGCCGCGGCGCCCGTACGTGCGGGTGCGCGACCTCGAACGGGACCTGGCCGCCCGGGTGGACGGCGAGGTCAGGTTCGACCCGGGCAGCCGGGGCGCCTACTCCACCGACGGGTCGAACTACCGGCAGGTGCCGATCGGGGTGGTGGTGCCGCGCACGGTGGACGCGGCGGCCGAGGCGATCGCGGTCTGCCGGGAGCACGGCGCGCCCGTCACCTCACGGGGCGGGGGGACGAGCCTGGCCGGTCAGACCTGCAACACCGCCGTGGTGATCGACTGGTCGAAGTACTGCCACCGGCTGGTGTCGGTGGACGTGGCGGCGCGCACCTGCGTGGTCGAGCCCGGCATCGTGCTCGACGTGCTGAACCGGCTGCTGGCCGACACCGGCCTGATGTTCGGGCCGCGCCCGTCCACCCACGCCCAGTGCACGCTCGGCGGCATGATCGGCAACAACTCCTGCGGCTCGACCGCCCAGGCGTACGGCAAGACCGCCGACAACGTCGCGCGGCTGGAGATCCTCACCTACGACGGCCAGCGGATGTGGGTGGGGCCGACCAGCCAGGAGGAGTTCGACCGGATCGTCGCCCAGGGCGGGCCGAGGGCGCGGATCTACCGCGAGCTGCGCGCGATCGCGGACGAGCACGCCGACGAGATCCGCCGCCGCTTCCCCGACATCCCCCGGCGGGTGTCGGGCTACAACCTCGACCAGCTCCTGCCCGAGGCCGGGTTCGACCTGGCCAGGGCCCTGGTCGGGTCGGAGGGCACACTGGTCACGGTGCTGCGGGCCGAGCTGCGCCTGGTGCCCGCGCCCAAGGCCGAGTGCCTCGTGCTGCTCGGCTACCACGACATCGGCGTGGCCGCCGAGGCCGTGCCGCGCATCGTCGGCCACGGCCCGCTCCAGCTCGAAGGGGTGGACGACAAGCTCGTGGACTTCGAGCGGCGCAAGCACATGCATCCCGACGCCCTCAAGCGGCTGCCGGAGGGCGGCGGCTGGCTCATGGTCTCCTTCGCCGGCCGCTCGCAGAAGGAAGCGGACGCCAAGGCCCGCGGCATGCTGAAGGAGCTGAAGGACAGCGAGCACGCCCCGCACGTCTCCTTCTTCGACGACGCGAAGATCGAAAAGGAGCTGTGGGAGGTCCGCGAGTCCGGGCTGGGCGCCACCGCCCGCGTGCCCGGCATGCGCGAGACGTGGGAGGGGTTCGAGGACTCGGCCGTCCCGCCCGACCGGCTCGGCGACTACCTGCGCGACCTGCGCCGCCTGCTGGAGGAGTTCGGCTATGGCGACGCCTCCCTGTACGGGCACTTCGGGCAGGGCTGCGTGCACACCCGCATCCCGTTCGACCTGGTGACCGCCGACGGGGTGGCGGCCTTCCGTGCCTTCCTCGAACGCGCCGCCGACCTCGTCGTGTCCTACGGCGGCTCGCTGTCCGGCGAGCACGGCGACGGGCAGGCCCGGGGCGAGCTGCTGCCGAAGATGTTCGGGCCTACGATCATGACCGCATTCGAGCAGGTCAAGGCCGTCTTCGACCCGGGTGACCAAATGAACCCCGGCAAGGTCGTCGCGCCGTACCGGCTGGACGAGAACCTGCGGCTCGGCCCCGGGTGGACGCCCGCCGACCCGCCCGTCCACTTCGGCTACCCGGACGACGAGGGCAGTTTCCAGCGGGCCGTGATGCGGTGCGTGGGCGTCGGCCAGTGCCGCCAGCACACCGGCGGGGTGATGTGCCCGTCCTACCGGGCCACCGGCGAGGAGGAGCACTCCACCAGAGGACGCGCGCGGCTGCTGTTCGAGATGCTGAACGGCCACGCCGACTCCGCGGTCAAGGACGGCTGGCGTTCCACCGCCGTGCGCGACGCGCTCGATCTGTGCCTGGCCTGCAAGGGCTGCCGGCACGACTGCCCGATGCAGGTCGACATGGCGACGTACAAGGCCGAGTTCCTCGCCCACCACTACGCCCGCAGGATCAGGCCGATGGACCACTACGCCATGGGGTGGCTGCCGGTGTGGGCCCGCCTGGCCGCGCTCGCCCCGGGCCTGGTGAACGCGCTGGCACACGCGCCCGTGCTGTCGGGCCTGGCCAAGGGCCTGGCGGGGATCGAACCGGCCCGGCCGGTGCCGGACTTCGCGCCGCTGCGCTTCAGCGACTGGTATCGGCACCGCGGGCCGCGCGGCGGGGGCGAGCGGGGGCCCGTGCTGCTGTGGCCCGACACGTTCACCGACAACTTCCACCCGCACATCGGCCGCGCCGCCGTCTGGGTGCTGGAGTCGGCGGGCTACCGGGTGCTGATCCCGCCGCGCACGCTGTGCTGCGGCCTGACGTGGATATCGACCGGCCAGCTCGGCGTGGCGCGGCAGGTGCTGCGCCGCACCCTGCGCACCCTCGCCCCGGCGCTGCGCCGCGGCATCCCGATCGTGGGGCTGGAGCCGAGCTGCACGGCGGTGTTCCGGGCCGACGCGCCCGAGCTGTTCGCGCACGACCGGGACTTCGCCCGGCTGCGCGAGCAGACCAGGACCCTCGCCGAGCTGCTGAGCGCGGCCGGCGGGTGGGAGCCGCCCCGCATCGACCGGGACGCCGTCGTCCAGCCGCACTGTCACCACCACGCGGTACTCGGCTTCGACACCGACAGGGACCTGCTGTCCCGCGCCGAGGTGCGGGTGGAGGCGGCGGGCGGCTGCTGCGGCCTCGCCGGGAACTTCGGCTTCACCGCCGGGCACCTGGAGGTGTCGACGACCTGCGCGGAGCACGAGATCCTGCCGGCCGTCCGCGCCGCCGACGCCCGCACGGTCGTCCTCGCCGACGGCTTCAGCTGCCGTACGCAGATCGAGCAGGCGGGGGTGGGACGCCGGGCGGTCCACCTGGCGGAGCTGCTGGCGGCCGGGGTGCGCGGCACCCCGTTGAGCGAACGTCCCGAGTGCCGCATCGCGCGCAGGCCCGGCCCGGCGCGGGTGCTGGGGACGCGTTAGCGGTCGCGGTCGGCGGCCAGGCGGGCCAGGGCCTCCAGGCCCGCCGCCGGTCCCGGCGCCAGCTCCGCCGACCGCAGCGCCTCCATCGCCTCGGACAGCAGGTCGTCCACCCTGGCCAGGCACCACGCCCGGCCGCCCGCCTCTTCGACGAGCCGCGCGGCCCGCGCGAGGTCGGCCTGGGCGAGCGGGCGGCGATACAGCGCGGCGAGCGCGCCGCCCGCTGCCGTGCCCGACGTCAGCGCGGCGACGACCGGCAGGGACTTCTTCCGGTTGCGCAGATCGGAGTGGACCGGCTTGCCGGTGACGGCCGGGTCGCCCCAGATGCCCAACAGGTCGTCCACGATCTGGAACGCCAGCCCCACGCGCTCGCCGAACATCCGCAGGAAGGACACCTGCTCGCTGGTGGCGCCCCCCGGGAGCCCGGCGGCCTGCAGCGCGCCGAGGGCGCAGGCGCAGCCGAACAGCGCGCCCGTCTTGCCCTCCGCCATGCGCACGCACTCCCCCAGGCTCACGTCCGACCGCTCCTCGAAGCCGAGGTCGGCGCTCTGGCCGTCCAGCAGCGTCTGGACACACCTGGTGAGCGTGCGCACGCTCGCGCCGGCGGATCGGCCGCTCCCGGCGAGCACGGCGAAGGCCAGCGTCAGCAGGGAGTCTCCGGCCAGGATCGCCTCGGAGCGCCCGAAGACGTTCCACACCGTCGGGCGGTGGCGGCGGACCGCGTCGCCGTCCATCACGTCGTCGTGGACGAGGGAGAAGTTGTGCACCAGCTCGACCGCGACGGCGGCCGGCAGCGCGGCGTCCGCGTCCGCGCCGACGCCCTCGGCCGCCAGGAGCGTGAACGCCGGGCGCAGCGCCTTGCCGCCGTCCGCCCGCAGCGGCCGCTCCCGCGCGTCCCACCATCCGAAGTGGTAGCCCGCCATCCGGCGCATCGGCGCGGGCAGGGTGTCGACCGCATGGCGCAGGGCGGGCTCCATCAGGTCGCGCGTCCGGGCGAGCACCTCCGCCGTGGTGCGCACTCCCTCTGCAACCGGTTCCGTCACGCTCCCACCACCTCGGGCTCGAGTGGACACACAGGCCGGCTGGACTTGTCGGCATACCCCGGCCGCCCCCGCGCCACACGTGCCTCCGAATCCCCATAGCGTGGTGCGCATGCGGAAGTGGGTGCAGGAGATGGGGCTCGGGCTCGCGGCCGTCGGGCGGCCCGCGTACATCACGCTGGGCAGGGACGAGGACCTCGGCAGGGACCGTGACGTGGCGGCGATGCGGGCCCGCACGTGGGAGGTGCTGGACGCCGCGTGGGCGGCGGGCGTGCGGTACGTCGACGTGGCCCGGTCCTACGGCCGGGCGGAGGAGTTCCTGGCGGGCTGGCTGGCCGACCGGGGCATCCGGCCCGGGGAGATCGAAATCGGGTCGAAGTGGGGATACGAGTACGTCGGCGGCTGGCGCATGGACGCCGCGCGCCACGAGGAGAAGGACCTGTCGGCCGCCCGGCTGCGCCGCCAGCTGGGCGAGACCCGGGAGCTGCTCGGCGAACACCTGACGCTCTACCAGATCCACTCCGCCACGGTGGAAAGCGGGGTGCTCGACGACGAGGAGGTGCTCGGCGAGCTGCGCGCCCTGCGCGCCGGGGGCGTCGCCGTGGGCCTGTCGACCACCGGCCCCCGCCAGGCCGCGACGATCGACAGGGCGGTCGCGACCGGGCTCTTCGACACCGTGCAGTCGACCTGGAACCTGCTGGAGCGCTCGGCGGGCGAGGCCCTGGCCCGGGCGCACGCCGCCGGGCTCACCGTGATCGTCAAGGAGGGCGTGGCCAACGGCAGGCTGACCTCCCGGGGCGCGCCGCCGGCGCTGGCGGACGCCGCACGCGAGCGCGGCGTCACCCCCGACGCGCTGGCGCTCGCCGCCGTGCTCGCCCGCCCGTGGGCGGGGATCGTGCTGAGCGGCGCGGCCACGACCGCCCAGCTCGCCGAGAACCTGACGGCATCTGCCGTGACCTGGGACGACGAGGCCGAGAAGGCGCTCGCCGGGCTGGCGGAGGACGCCGAGACCTACTGGGCCCGCCGCGCCGCCCTCCCGTGGGCCTGAGCCCCCGGGTCTTTTTCAGGGCAGGAACTCGCCGTCCTTCAGCTCCAGCACGCGGTCGGCGAGACCGACGAGGCCCTCGTCGTGCGTGGCCACCAGCACGGTGACGCCCTCGCCCCGGACGAGCACCCGGAGCAGCTCCATGATCTGGCGGGCGGTCTGGGAGTCGAGCTGACCGGTCGGCTCGTCGGCCAGCAGCAGGCGGGGCCGGTTGGCCAGGGCCCTGGCGATGGCCACGCGCTGCTGCTGGCCGCCCGACAGCTCGTAGGGCCGCTGCTCGGCCTGGCCTGCCAGCCCGACAAGGGACAGCAGCACGTTGACCCGCGCCTCCCGTTCCTTGGCGGGCACCCGGGCCAGCCGCAGCGGCACGCCCACGTTCTCGGCGGCCGACAGCACCGGGATCAGCCGGAACGACTGGAAGACGAACCCGACGACGTCGCGCCGCAGCCGCAGCAGGCCCTCCTCTGGCAGCTCGGGCACGGCCTGCCCCGCCACCCGCACCTGGCCCTCGTCGGGCCGGTCCAGGCCCCCGACCAGGTTGAGCAGCGTCGTCTTGCCCGCGCCGGAACGCCCGCGGATCGCGACCAGCTCGCCGGGGTTGGCCTCGAAGGAGACCCCTCTGAGGGCGCGCACGCCCGCGGGATAGGTCTTGCGCAGTCCCTCTACGACGACCAGCGGCTCACTCATCGGTCTCCTCATCCACCCCGGAAGGCCACACCCCGATGTGGTCGCGTTCGAGCTCCAGGCGCACCCGGTGTTCCATCGACAGGGCGTTGATGAACTCCCTCGGCAACTGCAGGCGCCCGGCCCGGTCCAGCACCGCGTACTCCTCGGCGACCACCCTCCCGTCGGAGGAGGTGCGGCGGAACGTCTCGCTGGAGGTGCGGCCGTCGCGGATGCCGATCGTCCGGTCGACCTGCTGCGACACCATCGGGTCGTGGGTCACGACGACGGTCGTGACGCCCAGCTCCCGGTTGGCGTGGCGCAGCACGCCGAAGACCGTCTCGGCGCTCTCGCTGTCGAGCTCCCCGGTGGGCTCGTCGGCGAGCACCACCTCGGGCGCGTTGGCCAGCGCCACGGCGACGGCCACCCGCTGCTGCTCGCCGCCGGACATCTCCCCGGGCCGCCGGTCCGCGCGGTCCGCCATTCCCGTCAGCTCCAGCAGCTCGTCCGTACGCGACGACCTGGCCCGCCGCGACGTGCCGCCCGCCAGCCGCATCGGGAGCATGACGTTCTCCCGCGCGGTGAGGTACGGCAGCAGGTTGCGGGAGGTCTGCTGCCAGACGAAGCCCACGACGGAACGCCGGTAGCGGAGGCGGTCGCGGGGGGTCATGGACAGCAGGTCGATCCCGGCGACCCGGGCGAGCCCCGCCGTCGGCACGTCGAGCCCCGACAGGATGTTGAGCAGCGTCGACTTGCCCGACCCGGAGGCTCCGACGACCGCCACCAGCTCGCCCCGGCCGATGAGCAGGTCGAGACCCTGCAGCGCGACCACCTCGACCGCGGCGGGCCCCTCGGTCTTGTAGATCCGCACGAGGTTGTCGCACAGGATGTGGGCGTCCGCGCCGAACACGGGTCCGCCCCGCGTGGCCCGGGCCTCCAGGTCAGCCAGCGTGTCCACGTCTTCCTCCCCAATAGGCGCCCGCGAGGGCGACGGCGGCGACCCCGGCGGCCAGAGCACCCGCGACAACGCCGGGCAGCGCGGGCAGGAGCGCGCCGCCCGACAGCGCGCCCTGGCACCCGCCCGCGTACGCCGACAGGTCGATTCCGATCAGCGCGGGCATGGCGAGCCCGGCCGCCAGCCCGGCGACGGCGGTCAGGACGAGCAGCGGGGCCGCCTCCAGGACGGTGACCAGCCCGGCCTGCCTGCGCGTGAGGCCGAGGGCGCGCAGCAGCCCGAGGTCCTCCGCGCGCCGGGCCGCGCCCCCGGTCAGGGCGATCGCGACGGCCGCCAGCGCGTACGCGGCCAGCGCCGCGGCGGCGACCCGCAGCGCGGCGGTCAGCGCCGCCGTCAGCGGCGCCCCGGTGATCTCGGCGAGCGCGCCCGCCACGGTGGTCATGTTCGCGCCGGACGGGAGCAGCGGCCTGACCGCTTCGGGGTCTCCCGCGATCAGCAGCGTGTTGACCTGTGCGGGAGCGCCGGGCAGCACGATGAGGGCGCCGTCGCCGGCCGCCACCCCGGGCATCGCGTCGACGGTCCCCGCCGGGGTGACCGTCGTCCGCGCGGGCCAGCCGACGTCGAAGCTCCCCGCGGCCGACAGGTCGCGCGAGACCAGCGCGCCGCTGCCCGGCGGCGGCAGGCGGAGCGGGCTGCCCGCGACCAGCCGGTGGTAGGCGCCGAGATCGACGGCGACGACCGTGGCCGGCCGCCCGCCGAAGCCCACCTCGGCGACCGTCGTGCCGACCGCGGCGGGGACGACGGCCCTGACGCCGGGCGCGTGGGCGATCTGCTCCAGCGTCTCCGGCGCGATGCCCTCCGCGCGCTCCACCCTGATCTCCGCGCCGGTCCGCTCCCAGGCCGCCTGCCGCTGGGCCTCCTCCAGCCCTCCGGCGGTGACCATGCCGTACGCCGCGAGGGCGACGGCCGGCAGCAGCGTGAGCACCGGCAGCGCGGCGCTCGGCACGGCCCGGGCGGCGGCGAGCCCGAGGAACGGCACGGCGCCGCTGCGCCGGGCGGCGGCCCGGAAGGCGAGGTGGATCAGGGCCGGGCCGGCCCGCAGCACCACCAGCGCGGCGGCCAGCGCCAGCAGCACCGGCCCGGGCGCGAGGAACGCGTCGCCCGTGCCGAGACCGCCAGTGCCGAGACCGCCCGTGCCGAGCCCGCGAGTGCGCAGAAGGTGCACGCTCGCCACCGCGAGCGCGAGCACCAGGAGCTCCAGCACGATGCGGCGCAGCGCGTTCCCCGACCGCCGGCCGCCGGACCGGACCAGCGCGGCGGCGCAGGCGATCGCGATGGTCCCCGCCGCCAGCGCGGCAGGTCCCAGCCGCGCGACCGCCGTCGGGGCGCCCGGCACGAAGCCCGCGGCCGCCTGGCCCGCCGCGGCCGCCGGCACCGCCACGAGCGCGACCGCTCCGCCGCAGGTCAGCATGGTCCGGGCGAGGGACGCGCCGCGGGCGCGCATCAGCAGCAGGTCGCCGCGCACCCGCCCGGCGAACAGCAGCACGGCCAGGGCCGTGGTGCCGAGGCACACGACGGCCAGCCCGCTCAGGAACACCGTGATGAGCGCCCGCGTGAGGGCCAGCCGTTGCAGGTACTCCGCCAGGATGCGGTCGAGCCCGGTCGACAGGGTGACTTCGAGGTCCTGCCTGCCCAGGCGGCGGCCGAACTCCGCCGTGTCGGCGAGCACGGCCGCCGCGTTGCCCGCGCCGATGCGCTCCTGCGCCGGGGTGACGAGCCATCGGAAGAGGATGGGCAGCTCGGCGCCCGCGAGGCTGTCGCCGTCGGCGAGCGCGGTGACGATCAGGTCGTCGTCCATGGCGAGCGGCACGCGGTGGTGGATGACGTAGGTGAGCTCCGGCTCCAGCGCCCAGAACCGGTCGGCGGGACGCACCGGCTCGAACAGCCCGGTGACCTTCACGGTCAGGTCGCCGAGGCGGAGCGTGTCGCCCGTTCTGATCGACATCTCCGTGGCGGCGACCGCGGGGACGGCCACCTCGACGCGGGTGCCGGAGCCGCGGCCAGGTGGGCCGCCCTTGACGTACCGCACATGCCGGCCCGCCCCTGAGACCCATTTCAGCGTCATATACCGATGCGCCCGGTCGTCGATCAGGATCGGCGACGAGGTGGCGAAGTCGTAGAGCCGGCCGGGATCGGCGACCTCCCGCAGCGCCGTTGGGAGCAGGGCGCGCCAGGCGGTGTCCGCCTTGGCCACCTGCTTCGTCGTCCGCATCCCCCTCGGGTCGAACGGCCGGCGGGTGAACTGGACCGCCAGCGAGGCCGTCCCGGGCGGGGCGGAGCCGACGGCCGACCTGGCCGCCGCGTCGAGGGACGACTCGACCATGCGGGGCAGGGCCGAGACGACCAGGGCGGCGCCGAAGACCAGCGCGGCCAGCAGCGCGGCCACACCCTTGTGCACTCCCAGAAGCCCGTGCACTCCCGGCAGGCGGATCATGACGCCTCCCCCGCACGCAGCACGGCGGCCGGCTCACGGCGGTGCAGCGACCGCGCGAGCCCCGCCACGATCGCGAGGAGCACCGCGAGGATCGCGACGGCGAGCGCCGCCACCTGTGGCCACGGCACGTGGAGCGACACCGGCAGCCCGCCCGCGGTCGCGTATCCGGCTGACACCATCGGCGGCACCACCGCGGCGGAGACGGCCACGGCGAGCGCCACCCCACCGGCCAGCGACAGCCCGATCACGAACGACTGCTCGGCCGCGAGCAGGCCGAGCGTCTGCCGGAAACTCACGCCGAGCGCGCCGAGCACGGCGAACTCCCCCCTGCGCTCGCGCGCCGAGACCGCCGTGTTGACCAGGAATCCCAGCACGGCGAACGCCAGCGCCGCCGCGAAGCCGAGCAGCAGCGCGCCCTGCAGACCGGCCGCCGTGGGGTCGTCCCGGTAACCGGCGGTGAGGGCGGCCGCGTCCACGATGTCCCTGCCGCGTCCCGAGGCGGCCAGGGCATCCCGAGTGGAACCGTCGGCGGCCAGCCACCACTCCGTCACCTGCCCCTCGGCGCCCTTCCCCCGGAACGCCGTGAGGTCGGCGAGCAGGGCCGGGGTGCCCTCGGGCGTGCCGGGCATCGCCGTGACGACGCCCACGACCCGGACGGGGATCGCCGCCGTGCCCGCGGTGATCCTGGTGGTGTCCGCCAGCCCGGGGGTCACCACGACCGGGAGCGGTCGCCCGGCGGACCCGGTGATCCGGGAGGCCAGCGTGGCCGGCGGCAGTTGCGACAGGTCGGGGCGCAGCAGCAGCACCCGGCCCAGATCCGCCGCGTCGGCGGCGATCAGCGTGGCGTCCGCGCCGTCGGCGACGACCGTGGCGCGGTGCGCGGGCACGGCCGCCGCGACCCCCGGCAGCCTGGTGAAGGTCCGGGCGTCGTCGCCGGGCAGGGCCGGGACGCGCAGCGAGGATCCGGCGACGTGCCTGGCCCGGTCCTCCTGGGCGGAGCGCCAGGTCGCGGCCGTGGTCAGGGACAGCACGCCGATCGCCGTCGCCATCGTCAGCAGCAGCGCCGGGCCCGAATAGCGGGCCGGGCGCCGGCTCACCTGCCGGGCGGCCACGGCCGGGCCGAACCCGGGGCGTCGCCGCGTCGCCCGCTCGGCGATCTTCGCGACGGCGGGCACCAGCCGCAGGGCGGCCATCCCGCCGCAGAGCAGGGCGAGCGCCGGCCCGGCCCCGACGAGCGGGTCGAGCCCGAGCTCGCCGCCGAGGCGCGTCGTCTCCGCCGCGTCCTGGCCGCGCAGGCGCCAGATGGCGAGGGCCGCCAGGACGAGCAGTGCCACGTCGGCCCCGGCCCGCTGCACCAGGCCGGGCCGGTCGGCGCGCCCGCGCGCCGCCTGCTCCTCGACGTACGTGCGGCGGGCGGCGAGCAGGGGCGGCGCCGCCAGCATGGCGGCGCAGGCGAGCGCGACCACCGCCGCCACGGCGAACGTGCTGCCGTCGGGCGCGCGGGGCGGCTCCACGCCGGTGGCCTCGATCCAGGGGAAGGCGCTCAGCAGCCGCAGGAGGACGGGTGCGAGGAACGGCGCCGCGGGCGCGCAGGGCAGCGCGATCAGCAGCGCCTCCCCCGCCGCCATGGCGGCGAGCCGCGGCGACCCGCCGCCCCTCGATCGCAGCAGGGCCGTCTCCATCCGGCGGTGTTCGGCGAGCAGCCGCGCGGTCAGCGCCAGCGCGTACGCGGCCAGCACGAGCAGCTGGAGCACCGGCACCAGCATGGTCGAGCGGGCGACCAGCGCGCCGTGGTCGAGCCGCAGCAGTGTGCCGGACAGCGTCTCGGTGACCGTGCACCGGGGGCAGCCGGACCGTACGTCGGCGGAGATCCCGGCGACCGACGCCGAGAACGGCCGCAGTCGCTCGGGCGGGAGCCGGCGCAGGTCGGGCTCGGCGAGCCAGCGGGCCGAGGCGCCGGCCGCGAACCGGTCGAGGAAGACGCCGGTCGGCACGACCATGGGGCCTCGGGAAGTGAAGTCGGCGGTCTGCGTGCCGTGGCGCAGCAGGTCCTCTCCCGTCCAGCGCGGGTCGTCGGGGTCGCGCAGCCGGAAGACGCCGGAGACGCGCACGCGGGCCGGCTTGCCGTCCAGGCGTCCGACGACGGTGAACGTGTCGCCGGTGGAGACCCTCATCGCCCGCGCGGCCGGCTCCGAGAGCGCGACGGCCGTATCGCCTGCCGTCCCCGCTGTCGTTCCCCGTGCCGTCCCCGCGGTCCCTTTCCGCGTGGGCCATCGGCCGCTCACCAGGTCGGCCTGGCCGTCCAGTCCCTCGTACGTGGCGAACCGGGTCAGGACGGGCTGACCGCCTTTATCTCGTCCCCTCAGCGCGTAGGAGGCGGACTCGACGCGCGCGGTGACCCGTACGGGCACCTCGCCATGGGCGTGGGCGATGCCCGCGCGGACGGCCTGGTCGACCTTCGCGAAGTCCCCGGACGTGACCGAGGAGGTGACGACGGTGGCGGTGGCGGCGAGCGGCGCCATGTCCAGGGCCCTCCGCACGCCCGCCTGGCTCGCCGACCCCGCGTGCAGCAGCAGCGCCGCGATCGCCGTGGTGGCGAGCAGGATGGAGCCGAACGCGGCCGCCAGCAGCAGCGGCTCGGCCAGCGCACGTCGGATCACCAACGGCAGCCGCCCCAGCACTGCCCTCCCCCGTTTCACCCGGGCATCATGGCAAAGCCGATCCGGGCACACCACACCGGCCCGACATACGTAGCGATTCCGATATATCCGACAGACCGTACTTGCGGGACATCCGGCACGAAGGTGTAAGTTGACCCCGCAAGCGACGGACGCGGAGGAAGCCGGTGTGAATCCGGCGCGGTCCCGCCACTGTCACCGGGGAGCGAACCTCACCCACGCCACTGCCCAGCACGGGCGGGAAGGCTGAGGGGAGCGCTGATCCGGGAGCCAGGATACTCCGGCCGTCGGACCTTCTACCGGGGGCGCGGATACCCCCAGGGGGGACATGCCATGGCCCGGACAGGCCTGCGCAGACGCGCCTCACTGCCGGTTTCGCGCTCCACCTGCTGACGTGGCCGGCGGCGGCCTGCTCGTGGCGGGCACGACCTCCGACGCGGGAAAGAGCGTGCTGGTGGCCGGCCTGTGCCGGTGGCTGGCCCGGCGCGGCGTACGGGTCGCGCCGTTCAAGGCGCAGAACATGGCGCTCAACTCGATGGTCACCGCCGACGGCGGCGAGATCGGGCGGGCCCAGGCGATGCAGGCCGTGGCGGCCCGGGTCGAGCCCGAGGCCGCGATGAACCCGGTGCTGATCAAACCCGCGGGCGATCGGCACTCCCACGTGGTCGTGCTCGGCCGCGCGCACGCCGACGTGGACGCCATGTCCTACCGCGACCACAAGATGCGCCTGCTCGACGTCGCCCTCGACGCGCTCGACGGCCTGCGCCGCCGCTACGACGTCGTGATCTGCGAGGGCGCGGGCAGCCCCGCCGAGGTCAACCTGCGCGACCGCGACATCGCCAACATGGGCCTGGCCCGCGCCGCCGGCCTGCCGGCGCTCGTCGTCGGCGACATCGACAGGGGTGGCGTGCTCGCGCACTTCGCCGGCACCCTCGCCGTGCTCGACCGGCACGACCAGCGGCACATCGCGGGCTTCGTGGTCAACAAGTTCCGCGGCGACCTCGCGCTGCTGCGGCCGGGGCTCGACTGGCTCACGGAGGCGACCGGCCGGCCGTGCCTCGGCGTGCTGCCGTGGCGCTCGGGCCTGTGGCTCGACGTGGAGGACTCCCTCGACCTCGACAGCCGTCCCGGCCTGCTCACCCCGCCGGTGGGACGTGACGTGCTGCGCGTGGCCCTCGTGCGGCTGCCGCGCATGTCCAACGTCACCGACGCCGACGCGCTCGCCGCCGAGCCGGGGGTGAGCGTCCGCCTCGTCACCACCCCCGCCGAGCTCGCCGACGCCGACCTCGTCGTGCTGCCCGGCACCCGCGCCACCGTCGGCGACCTCGCCTGGCTGCGCGAGCGCGGCCTGGACGAGGCGCTGCGCCGCCGCGCCGCCGAGGGCCGCCCGGTGCTCGGGATCTGCGGCGGCTACCAGATGCTCGGCACGGTCATCGACGACGAGGTCGAGAGCCGGGCCGGCCGGGTGCCCGGCCTCGGGCTGCTGCCTGCCCGGACGGCGTACGCGCCGGGCAAGGTGCTCACGCTCGCGGAGGGCGAGTGGCGGGGTCACGTGGTCGCGGGCTACCAGATCCACCACGGCCGGGTGACCTTCGACGGCGGCGAGCCGTTCCTCGACGGCTGCCGGGCCGGGCAGGTGTGGGGCACGACCTGGCACGGCCTGTTCGAGCGCGACGGATTCCGCCGGGCCTTCCTCGCCGAGGTCGCCGCCGTCACCGGCCGGGCCTGGCTGCCCGGGACCGGAACGTTCGCCGCGCACCGGGAGGCCCGCCTCGACGCCCTGGGCGACCTCGTGGAGGAGCACCTCGACACCGAGGCCGTGTGGCGGCTCATCGAGCGCGGCGTGCCCACCGGCCTGCCCATCGCCGAGCTCACGCTGCGGGAGGACCGTCCATGACGACAGCGCCGAGGATGCTGCTGCTGTCCACCGCCGACACCGAGCTGCTCGCCGCGACCCGGAGCGGGGCCGGCTGGCGGGTCGCCAACCCCGCGCGTACGGCCGCGGAGGACGTGCCCGCCCTGGTGGACGGCGTGGGCGCCGTCGTCGTCCGGCTGCTCGGCGGCAGGCGCTCCTGGCCCGAGGGACTCGACGCCGTGCTCGCGGCCGGGCTGCCCACCGTGGTCCTGGGCGGCGAGCAGGCCCCGGACGCCGCGCTGATGGCCCTGTCCACCGTGCCGTCCGGGGTCGCCGCGCAGGCGCTCGCCTATCTGGCCGAGGGCGGCCCGGACAACCTCGCGGAGCTGCGCCGCTTCCTGTCCGACACGCTCCTGCTGACCGGCGAGGGCTTCGCGCCGCCCCGGCCCACGCCCGAGTCCGGCGTACGGCCCGGCCGCGCCCGCCGGGAGGGCCGCCCGCTGGTCGGCGTGGTCTACTACCGGGCGCACGAGCTGTCGGGCAACACGGCGTTCGTCGACGCGCTGTGCGACGCCGTCGAAGCGGCGGGCGCCGACGTGCTGCCGGTCTTCTGCGGATCGCTCCGGGGCGCGGGTGACGACCTGCTCGACCTGCTGCGGCCCGTGGACGCGCTGGTCGTCACCGTGCTGGCCGCGGGCGGGGCGGTCGCCGCCGCCGCGAGCGCCGGGGGCGACGAGGACGCCTGGGACGCGGGGGCGCTGGCCGCCCTCGACGTGCCGGTGCTGCAGGCGCTGTGCCTGACCACGCCCCGCGCGGTGTGGGCGGACTCCGACGCCGGGCTGTCCCCGATGGACGCCGCGATGCAGGTGGCGGTGCCCGAGTTCGACGGGCGCCTGATCACCGTGCCGTTCTCGTTCAAGGAGGACGGGCCCGACGGCGTGCCGGTCTACGTCGCCGACGCCGAGCGGTGCGCCCGGGTGGCCGCGCTCGCGGTCGCGCACGCCCGGCTGCGCCACGTGCCGAACGCGGACAAGCGCCTGGCGATCGTGCTGTCGTCCTATCCCACGCGGCACTCCCGGGTCGGCAACGCCGTCGGGCTCGACACCCCGGCCTCCGCCGTCGTGCTGCTGCGCGCCCTGCGCGACGCCGGATATGACGTGGGCGACGCGCCCGACGACGGCGACGCGCTGATCCACGCCCTGATCGCGGCCGGCGGCCACGACGTGGAGTGGCTCACCGAGGAGCAGATCGAGGCCGCCCCCGCCCGCGTGCCGCTGCACGCCTACCGGGAGTGGTTCGCGGCGCTGCCCGGCGACCTGCGCGACGCGGTGACCGCCCACTGGGGGCCGCCGCCGGGCTCCCTCTATGTGGACGGCACCGACATCGTGCTCGCGGCGCTGCGGTTCGGCAACGTCCTGCTCGCGATCCAGCCGCCCCGGGGATTCGGCGAGAACCCGGTCGCCATCTATCACGACCCCGACCTGCCGCCCAGCCACCACTACCTCGCGGCGTACTGGTGGCTGGCCCGCGAGTTCGGCGCGCACGCGGTCGTCCACCTCGGCAAGCACGGCACGCTGGAGTGGCTTCCGGGCAAGGGGCTCGGGCTGGCGGCGTCGTGCGCGCCCGACGCCGCGCTCGGCGCGCTGCCGCTGGTCTACCCGTTCATCGTCAACGACCCCGGCGAGGGCACCCAGGCCAAGCGGCGGGCCCACGCCACCGTGGTCGACCACCTGATCCCGCCGATGGCGCGGGCCGACTCCTACGGCGACCTCGCCCGGCTGGAGCAGCTGCTGGACGAGCACGCCACCGTGGCCGCGCTCGACCCGGCCAAGCTGCCGGCCGTACGGGCACGGATCTGGACGCTGATCCAGGCCGCCCAGCTCCACCACGACCTGCACGTGGACGAGCGGCCGCAGGACACGGAGTTCGACGACTTCCTGCTGCACGTCGACGGCTACCTGTGCGAGATCAAGGACGCGCAGATCCGCGACGGCCTGCACGTGCTGGGCCAGGTCCACACCGGGGAGGCCCGGGTCGACCTGGTGCTCGCCGTGCTGCGCGCCCGCCAGGTCTGGGCCGGCGCCGCCGGGGCGCTGCCCGGCCTGCGCGAGGCCCTCGGCCTGCCGGGAGACGCCGCCTCGGCCGAGGTGGACGCGTTCGAGGCCGAGGCGCGGCGGCTGGTCCAGGCCATGGAGGACCACGGCTGGGACCCCGCGGCGGCCGGCGTGGTCACGGACTTACCAGAGGTCGCCCGGGTGCTGCGCTTCGCCGCGACCGAGGTCGTGCCCCGGCTCGACCGGACGACGGACGAGGTGGCGCATGTGCTGCACGCGCTCGACGGCGGATATGTGCCCGCCGGTCCTTCCGGGTCGCCCACGCGCGGGCTGGTCGGCGTGCTGCCGACCGGCCGCAACTTCTACTCCGTGGATCCCAAGGCCATCCCGTCGCGGCTGGCCTGGGAGACCGGCTCGGCGCTCGCGGCCTCGCTGGTCGAGCGCTACCACGCCGACACCGGCGAACATCCGCGCACGGTCGGGCTCACGGTCTGGGGCACCAGCGCGATGCGCACCCAGGGCGACGACATCGCCGAGATCATGGCCCTGCTCGGCGTGCGCCCGGAGTGGGACGACGCCTCCCGCCGGGTCACCGGCTTCTCCGTCATGCCCGCCGAGGAGCTGGGCCGCCCCCGCGTGGACGTGATCGTGCGGATCAGCGGATTCTTCCGCGACGCGTTCCCGCACGTCGTGGCGCTGCTCGACGAGGCCGTCCGCACGGTCGCCGCGCTGGACGAGCCCGCCGAGGTCAACCCGCTGCGCGCGCACGTCCACGCCGACCTCGCCCGGCACGGCGATGAGCGCCGCGCCACCAGCCGCGTCTTCGGTTCCAAACCCGGCGCGTACGGCGCGGGCCTGCTGCCGCTCATCGACGCCCGCAACTGGCGCGACGACGCCGACCTCGCCGAGGTGTACGCGGTGTGGGGCGGCTACGCGTACGGCGAGGGCCTCGACGGGCGGGAGGCCCGCGCGGACATGGAGGCGGCGTTCCGGCGCATCGACGTGGCGGCCAAGAACCAGGACAACCGCGAGCACGACATCGCCGACTCCGACGACTACTTCCAGTACCACGGCGGGATGGTCGCCATGGTCCGCCACCTGACCGGCCGGTCCCCGGCGGCGTACGTGGGCGACTCCCACGTCCCCGACGCGGTGCGCACCCGGACGCTGGGCGAGGAGACGCGGCGGGTGTTCCGGTCGCGGGTGGTCAACCCGCGCTGGATCGCGGCGATGCGGCGGCACGGCTACAAGGGCGCGTTCGAGATGGCGGCCACGGTGGACTACCTGTTCGGGTTCGACGCCACGGCCGGGGTGGTGGACGACTGGATGTACGAGTCGCTCGCCTCCTCCTACGTCTTCGACCCGCAGGTGCGGGAGTTCATGCGGGCGTCCAACCCCTGGGCGCTGCGCGGCATCACCGAACGGCTGCTGGAGGCGGCCGACCGCGGCCTGTGGGCCGAGCCGTCGCCGGAGACCCTCGACGGGCTGCGGGCGACGTACCTGGAGATGGAAGGCGACCTGGAGGCGGGCAAGTGACCGTGGGATACCCGTTCAGCGCGGTCGTCGGGCACGACGACCTCAAGCTGGCGCTGCTGCTCAACGCGGTGTCGCCCGCGATCGGCGGCGTGCTCGTGCGGGGCGAGAAGGGCACGGCGAAGTCGACCGTGGTGCGGTCGCTCGCGGCCCTGCTGCCGCGGGTGGCGGTGGTCGCGGGCTGCCGGTTCTCCTGCGACCCCGCCGCGCCCGACCCGTCGTGCCCGGACGGCCCGCACGCGAACGGCCTGTCCCCGCACCCGCGCCCGGCCCGGCTGGTGGAACTGCCGGTGGGCGCGTCGGAGGACCGCGTGGCCGGGTCGCTCGACCTGGAGCGGGCGCTGACCGAGGGCGTCAAGGCGTACGAGCCGGGCCTGCTCGCGGCGGCCCACCGGGGCGTGCTCTACGTGGACGAGGTCAACCTGCTCCACGACCACCTGGTCGACCTGCTGCTCGACGCGGCGGCGATGGGCGTGGCCCACGTGGAGCGCGAGGGCGTGTCGGTCCGCCACGCGGCCCGCTTCCTGCTGGTCGGCACGATGAACCCGGAGGAGGGCGAGCTGCGCCCGCAGCTCCTCGACCGGTTCGGCCTGGCCGTCGAGGTTCGCGCGTCCCGCGACCCGGCGGAGCGGGCCGAGGTGGTGCGCCGCCGCCTCGCCTTCGAGGCCGACCCGGCCGGCTTCGCGCGCGCGTACGCCGGTGGGGAGCACGATCTCGCCCTGCGGATCGCGGCGGCGCGCGACCGGCTGCCCGCCCTGGCGCTTCCCGACGACGCGCTGCGGAAGATCACGGCGGTGTGCGCGGCCTTCGACGTCGAGGGGATGCGCGCCGACCTCGTGATGGCGCGTACGGCCGTCGCCCTGGCCGCATGGGAGGGCAGGGATGAGGTCACCTCCGACGACGTACGGACGGCCGCCCGGCTGGCGCTCCCCCACCGGCGCCGCCGTGACCCGTTCGACGACCCGTTCGACGACACGTTCGACGACCCGTTCGACGACACGGGCGGCCAAGGACTAGACGAGGAGCGGCTGGAACAGGCACTGACCGACGCGGATGACACGCCGGATAAGGGGCCTGATGGCGGGCCGGACGACGGCGGGCCCTCGGGCGGCGGGGGCGGGGAGCAGGCGCCCGTGAGCCAGGCCCCCGTGAACCCTGGGACCCCGTACCGGACCCGGCTCCTCGCGCCGGAGGCGACCGGCCGGGGCGGGCCCGCCGGACGGCGCGGGCGCACGACCGGCGAGTCCGGCCGCGCCGCCGGCGCCCGCACCCCGGGCGGACGGCTGCGCCGGCTCGACCTGGCGGCGACGCTGGCCGCCGCCGCGCCGCACCAGCACAGGCGCGGCCGGGCCGGTTCCGGCCTGGTGCTGCGCCGCGAGGACCTGCGGGAATCCCTGCGCGAGGGGCGCGAGTCGAACCTCGTGCTGTTCTGCGTGGACGCGAGCGGGTCGATGGCCGCGCGGGCGCGGATGCGCGCGGTGAAGGGCGCCGTGCTGTCCCTGCTGCTCGACGCCTACCAGCGCCGCGACAAGGTCGGACTGGTGACCTTCCGGGGCGCGGAGGCGATGGTCGCGCTGCCGCCGACCTCCAGCGTCGATCTGGCCTCCGGCCGGCTGGCCCGGCTCGCCACCGGCGGGCGCACTCCGCTGGCCGCCGGGCTGCTCCGGGCCGAACGGGTGCTGGCCGCCGAGCGGCTGCGCGATCCCCGCCGCCGTCCGCTGCTCGTGGTCGTCACCGACGGGCGGCACACCGCGGGCCCCGACCCGGTCGCCGCGGCCCGGCGGCTCACGGGGATTTCCAGCGTCGTCGTCGACTGCGAGCACGGCCCCGTACGGCTCGGCCTGGCCGGGCGGCTCGCCGCCGCGCTCGGCGGGACCGCGATCCGGCTGGAGGAGCTGGCGGCCGATCATCTGGCCGCGGTGGTGCGTGACGTCAGGAGGGTGGCGTAGATGCCGCAGGGCAGACCGGCCGGCGTGCCGGACGACGGGCTGACCACGCGCGAGCGGCGCAACCGCCCGCTGGTCATCGTGCACACCGGGGAGATGAAGGGGAAGTCGACGGCCGCCTTCGGCCTGGCGCTGCGCGCCTGGAACCAGGGCTGGCCCGTCGGGGTGTTCCAGTTCGTCAAGAGCGCCAAGTGGCGGGTCGGCGAGGAGGCCGCGCTGCGCGCCCTCGGCCGCCTGCACGAGCAGACCGGCGAGGGCGGCCCGGTGACCTGGCACAAGATGGGCGAGGGCTGGTCGTGGATCCAGCGGCCCGGCACCGAGGCCGGCCACGCCGCCGACGCCCGCGAGGGGTGGGCGCAGATCAGGCGCGACCTCGCCGCCGAGACCTACGGCCTGTACGTCCTGGACGAGTTCACCTATCCGATGAAGTGGGGCTGGATCGACGTGGACGACGTCGTCGCGACCCTGCGCGCCCGGCCCGGCCGCCAGCACGTGGTGATCACCGGCAGGGACGCCGATCCCCGCCTGGTCGAGGCCGCCGACCTCGTGGTGGAGATGACCAAGATCAAGCACCCGATGGACGCGGGGCAGAAGGGCCAGAGGGGCATCGAATGGTGACGCGCGCATGGTGACGATCCCCCGGCTCGTCGTCGCCGCCCCCGCCTCGGGCGCGGGCAAGACCACCGTGGCGACCGGGCTGATGGCGGCGCTGACCACGCGCGGCCTGGCCGTCTCGCCGCACAAGGCGGGCCCCGACTACATCGACCCCGGCTATCACGCGCTCGCCACCGGCCGCCCCGGCCGCAACCTCGACGCGTACCTCGCCGGGGAGGACCTGATCGCCCCGCTGTTCGCGCACGGCGCGCGCGGCGCGGACGTGGCGATCGTCGAGGGCGTGATGGGCCTCTTCGACGGGCGTGCCGCCACGTCCGAGGCGTCGACCGCGCACGTCGCCCGCCTGCTCGACGCGCCCGTGCTGCTCGTGGTGGACGCGTCGTCCCAGGCGGCGTCCGTCGCGGCCCTCGTGCACGGCTTCGCCACCTTCGACCGGTCCGTACGGATCGCCGGGGTTGTGCTGAACCGGGTGGGCTCGGCCCGCCACGAGGAGATCCTCCGCGAGGCGCTGCGGCCCCTGGGCGTCCCGGTGGCCGGGGCCCTGCCGCGTGAGGCGGCCGTGCACGTGCCGTCGCGGCACCTCGGCCTGGTGCCCGCCGCCGAACGCGACGCGCAGGCACGGCAGGCCGTCGCCGCCCTCGGGGCCCTGGTCGAACGGCACTGCGACCTCGATCTCGTGCTGCGCCTGGCCTCGGCGGCGTCGCCGCTCGCGGTCACGCCGTGGTCGGCCGCCGACGCGGTGGGAACCCCGGTGCCCGGCCGTCCCGTGGTCGCGGTGGCCGCCGGTGCCGCGTTCACGTTCTCCTACGCCGAGACTGCCGAACTGCTGGCCGCCGCCGGTGCCGAGGTGGCGTACGTCGATCCGCTGCGCGACGAGGCGCTGCCGCCCGGCACCCGGGCCCTGGTGATCGGCGGCGGATTCCCCGAGGTCCACGCCGCCGACCTGGCCGCCAACACGCCGCTGCGGGAGCAGGTCGCCCGGCTGGCGGCCCGCGGCGCGCCCATCGTGGCCGAGTGCGCGGGCCTGCTCTACCTGGCCGCCTCGCTCGACGGCGCGCCGATGTGCGGCGTGCTGCCCACGCGGGCGCGGATGACCGGCCGGCTGACGCTCGGCTACCGCGAGGCCGTACGGCCCGACGGCACGGTCGTGCGCGCCCACGAGTTCCACCGCACGGCCTGCTCCCCGCCCGCCGGGGACTCCCCGGCGTACGTGCTGCCGAAGCGGGAGGGGTTCGTCCGGGGCGGCGTACACGCCTCCTATCTCCACCCCCACTGGGCGGGCACGCCCCGCCTGGCCCCCGAGCTCGTACGGGCCGCCGGGACCGCCGCATGAGGCCCGTGCTGACCGGGGTGGGCGTCGGCCCGGGCGACCCCGACCTGGTGACGGTGAAGGCCGTGCGCGTGCTGCGTGAGGCCGACGTCGTGGTGGTGCCGGTCGCCGACACCGGCGAGGAGGGCCGCGCCGAGCGGATCGTCCGCGCCCACACCGGGCGGGACGTGCTGCGGCTGGAGTTCGCCCTCAGCGATCCACCGGGGAGCGGCCCGCGCCGTGCCGCCGCCTGGGACGCGGCGGGGGCGGCCGTCGCCGCCACGTACGACACCGGCGCGCGGACGGTCGCGTTCGCGACGATCGGCGACCCCAACGTCTACAGCACCTTCACCTACCTGGCCGAGACCGTGCGCGGGCTCGTGCCGGAGGTGGAGGTCCGCACGGTCCCCGGCATCACCGCCATGCAGGCGCTCGCCGCGAGCAGCGGCACCGTCCTGGTCGAGGGCCGTGAGTCGCTCGCGCTGATGCCGCTGACGGCGGGGCTCGACGCCCTGCGCGGGGCGCTCGACGCCCACGACACCGTCGTCGCCTACAAGGGAGGACGCATGCTGCCCCAGGTCCTGGCCGCCGTCCGCGACTCCGGCCGCATCGGCGGCGCGGTGTACGGCGCGTCGCTCGGGCTGCCGGAGGAGGACGTGCGGCCCGCCGCCGGGCTCGATCCGGACGAGGCCGGGCCCTACCTGTCCGCGCTGCTGGTGACCCGGAAGCGCACGGGCCGGGGAGGCCGGCTGTGACCGGGCCTGTTCCGAGGGGCAGGGTGACCTTCGTCGGGGCGGGGCCGGGCGCGCCCGACCTGCTCACGCTGCGCGGCGCGGCGGCCATCGCCGAGGCCGACGTCGTGATCTGGGCCTCCAGCCTGGTCCATCCCGGCGTGATCGAGCACGCCCGCGACGGCACCCGGGTGGTCGACTCCGCCGCCGTGCCCCTGGAGGAGGCCGTCGCCCTGTATGAGGAGGCGGCCCGCGACGGGCTGCGCGTGGCCCGCGTGCACTCCGGCGACCCCGCCCTGTGGGGGGCGGTCCAGGAGCAGCTCGACCGGTGCGCCGCGCTCGGGCTGGAGACCGAGATCGTGCCGGGGGTGTCCAGCTTCACCGCCGTCGCCGCCGCCGTACGGCGGGAGCTGACCGTGCCGGAGGTCGCGCAGTCGGTCGTGCTCACCCGGCTGGAGGGCGGCAAGACGCCCATGCCCGAGGGCGAGACCGTGCGGGAGTTCGCCGCGCACGGCACGACGATGGCGCTGTTCCTGTCGGCGGCCCGCGCGGGCCGGTTGCAGGAGGAGCTGCTGGCGGGCGGCTACCCGCCCGAGACGGCGTGCGTGGTCGGCTACCGGGTCACGTGGGAGGACGAGCTGGTGCTGCGCTGCCGCCTGGACGAGCTGGCGGCGACCATGCGCGCCCACCGGCTGTGGAAGCACACACTGGTGCTGGTCGGGCCCGCGCTGGAGGCCCACGGCACGCGCTCGCACCTCTATCACCCCGGTCACTTCCACGGCCACCGCCGGTCCGACCCTGCCGCCCGCCGAGCATTGCGGGGATCATGATGAGCGAGACCCCAGAACTGCGCGAGCCCGACCTGCCGCGCACGATGCGGGTGCGCAAGCGGGCGCTGCGCACCGGATGGACGACCGGCACCTGCGGGGCCGCCGCCGCCAAGGCCGCCAGCATCGCGCTCGCGCACGGCGACACCCCGTCCACGGTGGACACGCCGCTGCCGGGCGGCGGCCGGGTGACGCTGCCCGTCGACTCGTACGACGTGGCGGACGCGAAGGCCACGGCCGTCGTCGTCAAGGACGCGGGGGACGACCCCGACGTGACCCACGGCGCGCACCTGACCGCGACGGTGTCGTGGCGGCCCGAGGCCGGCATCGAACTGGACGGCGGCGTCGGCGTGGGCGTGGTCACCCGGCCCGGCCTCGGCCTGGAGGTCGGCGGCCCGGCCATCAACCCGGTGCCCCGGGCACAGATCACCCAGGCCGTCGGCGAGGTCGTCGACCTGGGCCGGCGCGGCGTCCGCGTGATCATCAGCGTGCCCGAGGGCGAGCGGATGGCCCGCAAGACCACCAACGCCAGGCTCGGCATCATCGGCGGCATCTCGATCCTCGGCACGACCGGGATCGTGCGGCCGTTCTCCACCGAGTCGTGGCGTTCCTCGGTCGTGCAGGCCATCGACGTGATGGCGGCGCAGGGTGAGCGCACGCTCGTGCTGTCCACGGGCGGGCGCACCGACCGCGCCGCGATGCGGCTGCGGCCCGACCTGCCGCCCGTGTGCTTCGTCGAGGTCGGCGACTTCACCGGGGCCGCGCTGCGCCGGGCCGTCGACGCGGGGCTCACCGACGTGCTGTTCGTCGGCATGGCCGGCAAGCTGACCAAGCTCGCGGCCGGGGTGCTGATGACCCACTACACCCGGTCGAAGATCGACAAGGACCTGCTGGCCCGGGTGACCCGCGAGGCCGGCGGCGGCGAGTCCCTGGCCGGGCGGGTCGGCGAGGCCAACACCGCCCGGCACGCGTACGAGCTGTGGGAGGCCGCCGGGCTGCTCGAACCCGCCGGGCGGGTGTTGTGCGCCCGGGTCAAGGACGTGCTTGAGCGGTTCTGCGACGGCGCGCTCACCGCCTCGGTGATCATGGTCGATCCGGACGGGAACGCGCCGGTCGCCTCCAGCGCGGAGGCACCCGGGTGGTGACGCGGATGGTGACGCGGATGGTGACGCGGGTGGTGACCGTCATCGGCGTCGACGGACGGCCGCTCGCCTCCTGGGCGGCCGCGCGGCTGGCCGAGGCGACGCTGGTCGCCGGCGCCGCCCGCCACCTGGACGCGCTGCCCATCCCCCGGCAGGCGGAGCGCGTCGTGCTGGGGAACGTCACGGCGGGCGTGCGGGCCCTCGCGGGCCACGACGGCCCGGCCGTCGTGCTCGCCTCGGGCGACCCCGGGTTCTTCGGCCTCGTCCGCCTGCTGCGCGAGCACGGCCTGGACGTCGAGGTCGCGCCCGCCGTCTCCTCGGTCGCGGCGGCCTTCGGCCTGGCCGGGCTGAACTGGGACGACGCCGTCGTGGTGAGCGCGCACGGGCGCGACCCCCGCCGGGCGGTCAACGCCTGCCGGGCGCTGGCGAAGGTCGCCGTGCTCACCGCCCCCGGCGCGGGTCCCGCCGAGATCGGCGCGGCGCTGCGCGGCTGGCCGCGCCGTCTCCTGGTCGCCGAACGCCTCGGGGCCGCCGATCAGCGGGTCACCCCGTGCACGCCCGAGGAGGCCGCCGGGAGGGAGTGGGCCGGCCCCAGCGTGGTGCTGTGCCTGGCGGACGGCCCGTCTCCGCGTGGCTGGGCCGCGCCGCCGAACCCGGCTCCGGAACGGTGGGGCCTGCCCGAGGAGCGCTTCGAGCACCGCGACGGCATGATCACCAAGGCGGAGGTGCGGGCGCTGGCCCTCGCGCATCTCGGTCCCCGCGTGGGCGACCTGGTGTGGGATCTCGGCTGCGGCAGTGGTTCCGTGGCCGTCGAGGCGGCCCGTTTCGGCGCCGCCGTCGTCGCCGTCGACCGCGATCCCGCCCAGTGCGACCGCACCCGCCGCAACGCCGCCGCGTACGGCGTCGAGGTGCGGGTGGTGCACGGCGCGGCCCCCGGCTGCCTGGCCGGGCTCCCCGCCCCGGACGCCGTGTTCGTGGGCGGCGGCGGGCCGGGCGTGGTGAGCCACGTGGCGGCCCTCGGCGCGCGGGCCGTGGTCGTCGCGCTCGCCGCCGTCGACCGGCTGCCCGCCGTACGCGACGCGCTGGCCACGGCGTCGTACGAGGTCGGGGGCGTGTCGCTGGCGGCGAGCAGGTTCGGCGCGCTGCCGGACGGCGCGACCAGGCTCGTGGCCGCCAATCCCGTCTTTCTCGTGTGGGGGCATCGATGACGGTCATCGGACTGGTCACCGCGACCAAGGCGGGCCGGGCCGCCGCCGCGCTGCTGGAGCGGGCGTGGCCGCACACTCGGTCATATCCGGTGGCCGACCTGGCGCGGGCCTGGCGCGAATGCGACCGCATCGTGTGCTTCCTCGCGACCGGCGCCACCGTACGGCTGATCGCCCCGCTGCTGGGCGGCAAGCACGAGGACCCCGGGGTGGTCTGCGTGGACGAGGCGCGCCGCTTCGCCGTGGCCCTGATCGGGGGTCATGGCGACGGTCATAGTGGGGGTTCCAACCGGCTCGCGCACGAGGTCGCCGACGTGCTCGGCGCGACTCCCGTCGTCACCACCGCGACCGACGCCACCGGGACGGGCGCGCTCGACACGCTCGGCCTGCCGGTCGAGGGCGACGTGGCGGCCGTGACCCGTGCGCTCCTCGATGGTGAGGGCGTGACGCTCACCGCCGACGCCACCTGGCCGCTGCCGCCCCTGCCCGTCGTCGCGGCGGAGACGCCGCGTCCGCCGTGTGTCGTGGTCACCGACCGGCTCGTGGAACCGCCCCGCCCGGCCGTCGTCGTCCGGCCGCCGAGCCTCGTCGTCGGCGTCGGCGCGAGCCGGGGCGTCGCCGCCGAGGAGGTCCTCGCGCTCATCCGTGAGGCGCTCGCCGATGCCGGGCTGTCGCCCCGCTCGGTCGTCCGCCTGGCCACCGCCGACGTGAAGGCGGACGAGGCCGGGATCGTCGAGGCCGCCCGCACGCTCGGCGTGCCGCTCGTCACCCACCCCGCCGAGCGGCTCGCCCGGGTCGAGGTGCCGCACCCCAGCGAGGTCGTCCGCCGGGCGGTCGGCACCCCCAGCGTGGCGGAGGCCGCCGCGCTCGCCGGCGGCGGCGAGCTCGTGGTGCCCAAGCGCAGGTCGGCGATGGCGACCGCGGCCGTCGCACGGCTGCGGCCCCGCGGCAGGCTCGCGATCGTCGGCCTCGGCCCCGGCGCCCGCGACCTGATGACCCCGCGCGCCGTCGCCGAAGTGCGCCGCTGTGGCTACCTCGTCGGCCTCGACCAGTACGTCGACCAGATCCGCGACCTGCTGCGCCCCGGCACGCGTGTCATCGCGTCGGGCCTCGGCGCGGAGGAGGAACGCGCCCGCACCGCCGTACGGCTGGCCCGCGAGGGGCACGCGGTCGCGCTCGTCGGCAGCGGCGATGCGGGCGTCTACGCGATGGCCGCGCCGGCACTCGAATTCGCCGACGACACCTTCGATGTGGTGAGTGTGCCGGGGGTGACGGCCATGCTCGCCGCCGGCGCGCTGCTCGGCGCGCCGCTCGGCCACGACCACTGCGCGATCAGCCTGTCCGACCTGCACACCCCATGGGAGGCGATCGAACGACGTGTGCGGGCGGCGGCCGACGCCGACCTCGTCGTGGCCTTCTACAACCCCCGCTCGCGCGGGCGCGACCGGCAGCTTCCCCGGGCGCTGGAGATCCTCGCCGAACGGCGCGGGCCCGGCACCCCGGCGGGAGTGGTGACCGACGCGACCCGCCCCGGGGAGAGCGTCACGCTGACCACGCTCGGCCGGCTCGACGTGTCCGCCGTGACCATGCGCAGTCTCGTGATCGTCGGCGCCACGTCCAGCAGGGTCGTGGCGGGCCGCTTCGTGACGCCGAGGGGGTACGCGTGGCAGCCCTCGCCTACCTAGTAACCGAGGCGTGCGCCGGATGCGGCGCCTGCCTGCTCACCTGTCCCGAGCACGCGATCCGTCCCAGTGGCCGGCCCGGTGATCGGCCCGACAGCCGGCCCGGCGCTTCGCTCGTCGTGCTCGACAGCCGGTGCACCCGCTGCGGCGAGTGCGCCGAGGTATGCCCCGTCGACGCCGTACTGGAGGTGCGGGCGTGAGTGTCGAAACCCACAGTGTCGAAACCCACAGTGTCGAATCCCACGGGGCCTGGACGCCCCGCGAACGGGCCAGGATCGGCGGCATCGTCGCCGTCGTCGCCGCCCTGCACATCGCGGGCTGGGCGCTCTACCTCTACTACGCGAACGGCCTGGCCGGGGCCGGGGCGTTCGCGGGCGCCGGGACGCTCGCCTACAGCCTCGGCGTCCGCCACGCCTTCGACGCCGACCACATCGCCGCCATCGACGACACGACCCGGCTCATGATGCAGCGGGGCCGCCGTCCCGTCGGCGTCGGCTTCTTCTTCGCCCTGGGCCACTCGACCGTCGTCCTGGTGCTCGCCATGATCGTCGCGGCCGCCGCGGGAGCGGCGGCGGCCGGGGACGGCGTCGAGGAGTTCCGGCACGTCGGCGGCCTGGTGTCCCAGGTGGTCGCCATGTCGTTCCTGCTGCTCGTCGCCGTCCTCAACGCTCTCGTCCTCGCCGGGGTGATCGGCCTGTGGCGCCGGATGACACGCGGCACGCTCGACCGGAACGAGCTGGAGGTGCTGCTGCTCAACCGCGGCCTGCTCAACCGGATGCTCGGCCGCCGGGCGCGCGGGCTGATCCGGTCGTCGTGGCACATGTATCCCGTCGGCATCCTGTTCGGGCTCGGCCTGGAGACCGCCAGCGAGGTCACGTTGCTCGCGCTGTCGGCAGGCACGGCGGCGCAGGGCGGGCTGCCCGCCCTCGCGGTGCTGACCCTGCCCCTGCTGTTCGCGGCCGGGATGACCGCCTGCGACACCGCCGACAGTCTGCTGATGTCGCGCGCCTACTCCTGGGCGCACCGCAGCCCCGCCCGGCGGCTCTACTACAACGCGGCGACGACCGGGATGACCGTCGTCGTGGCCGCCTTCATCGCGAGCGTCTACCTCGCCGGGCTGCTGACCGAGGCAGCCGGGACCGGTGGGCTCGGGGGACTCCGCGGACCTCTCGCGGCGTACGCGTCGCTCGCCGAGCACTTCGAGATGCTCGGCTACGTCATCGTCGCCGCATTCGCCGTCGTCTGGGCGGGCGCCGCCATCGTGTGGCGGCTGTCCGGGCTCGGCCGGAGGTACGCCGAATGAGGATCGTGCACCCCATCGAGGCGAGGTCGTACGAGATCCTGCGCTCCCGGGCCGACACCTCCGGGCTGCCGCCGCTGACCCGCGCCGTGACCGAGCGGGTCATCCACGCGAGCGCCGACCTCGGCTACCTGGCCGACCTCGTCGTCTCCGCCGAGGAGGACCTGCGGCGGGCCGCGGACGCCCTGCGCGCCGGCGCCCCCGTGGTCACCGACGTCGAGATGGTCGCGGCCGGGATCACCGCCGTCGCCCCCGTCTGCCACGTACGCCGGGCCGTCGCGCGGGACGGCCTGACCCGCAGCGCCGCCGCCGTCCACCTGGCGTACGACGAGGTGGGCCCGGGGGCGGTGTGGGCCGTGGGCAACGCTCCCACCGCGCTGGAGGAGATCCTGCGCCTCGGCGTCCGCCCCGCGCTCGTCGTCGGCCTGCCCGTCGGGTTCGTCGGCGCGGCCGAGAGCAAGGCCGCCCTGCGCGCGTCGGGACTGCCCGCGGTCAGCAACCGCGGCGAGAAGGGCGGTTCGGCGGTCGCCGCCGCCGCCGTCAACGCACTTCTGTACGCCTCAGAAGATCGGGAGGATCCACTATGACCGGCTCGCCGGCGCTGCTCCTCGTCGGCCACGGCACGCGGGACCCGGCCGGAGTCCGCGGCTTCCACCTGCTGGTCGAGGAGGTGGCCGCCCTGTCCCCCGTCCCGGTCGCCGGCGGGTTCATCGAACTGTCCTACCCGCCGCTGCGTGAGGCGGTCGCGACGCTGACCAGGGCCGGGCACACGAGGCTCGGCGTGGTTCCGCTCGTGCTGGTCGCGGCCGGGCACGCCAAGGGCGACGTGCCCGCCGCGCTGCGCCGGGAGGCGCTCCGCCACCCCGGCCTCGGCTACGCGTACGGCAGGCCGCTCGGGCCGCACCCCACCCTGCTCCAGTTGCTCGACGAGCGGCTCGACGCGGTGCTCGACCCGTCCGAGCGCCCGGAGACCACCGTCGTGCTCGTCGGCCGCGGCTCCTCCGACCCCGACGCGAACGCCGAACACGTCAAGGTGGCCCGGCTGCTGTGGGAGGGACGCGGCCTGGCCGGAGTCGAGCCCGCGTTCATCAGCCTCGCCGATCCCGGCGTGCCGGCCGCGCTCGAACGGGCCCGGCTGCTCGGCGCCCGCCGGATCGTCGTCCTGCCCTACTTCCTGTTCAGCGGCGTGCTCCCGGACCGTACGGCCGAGCAGGCACGGGAGTGGGCCGCGGCGCACCCCGAGGTCGAGGTGCGCTGCGCCGACGTGATCGGGCCCGCGCCCGCGCTGGCCGGCCTCGTGCTGGAGCGCTACCACGAGGCGCTGCGCGGCGACATCCGGATGAACTGCGACACCTGTCTCTACCGGGTGCCGTTGCCGGGCCACGAGCACCGGGTGGGCGCCGCCCAGCACCCGCACCACCATCCCGATGACCCGGCGCACGTGCACGCCTAGGAGAGGCTGCTAGGAGAGGTTGCGCAGGAGGGTGGTGAGGGTCGTGCCGAGCGGGGCGTCGAGGGTCATCAGCGCCTCCCCGTCGCCCCGGGTCGGCCCCTGGTTGATGATCGCGACGGGAATCGAACGGGCGGCGGCGCGCCGGACGAACCGGTAACCCGACATGACGGTCAGCGAGGATCCCAGGACGAGCAGCAGACCGGCCCGCTCGGTCAGCGCGTAGCACTCCTCGACCCGTGACGGCGGCACGTTCTCGCCGAAGAACACCACGTCGGGCTTGAGCACGCCGCCGCAGCCCCCGCAGTCCACGGTGCGGAACGTCTCGATCTCGTCCGCGTCCAGGACGGCGTCGCCGTCCGGGTTGATCATCTCCGAGCTGGCCTGCCAGCCGGGGTTGGCGGCCCGCAGGCGCCGGTCGAGCGCCTCCCGCGAGCTGCGCTGGCCGCAGCCCAGGCAGCGCACCCGGTGCAGGCTGCCGTGCAGTTCGACGACCTCGCGCGCGCCCGCCGCCTGGTGCAGGCCGTCGACGTTCTGCGTGATGACCCCCGCGACCAGGCCGCGACGCTGCAGCTCGGCGACCGCCCGGTGCCCGGCGTTGGGCGCGGCGTCCACGATGTGACGCCACCCCAGGTGGCTGCGTGCCCAATAACGCCTGCGGGCGGGGGCGCTGCTCACGAACGTCTGGTAGGTCATCGGCTCGGCCCTGCGCCTGCGCCCGGTCTCACCGCGGTAGTCCGGGATCCCCGACTCGGTCGACAGACCGGCCCCGCTGAGGATCACCACCTCGCCGTCTGCCACGAGATCGGTCAACATGCCCCACCGCTCGGCAATCCCCGCGTCGCTTACCACAGTCACGCATCCATGGTGCCCCAACCTGCGCACAGGTCAGCCCCGCCCCTCCCCCAGCCGTACGTCGAAGATGACCTCGACCTCGTCGCGCAGCTTGAGCGCTCCGAAAAACGCGGTGTAGGGGCGGATGCCCCACTGGGACTGCACGATGGTCGCCCGGCCGCGTGCCCGTCCCTCCTCGATCGCGCCGTCCACCGTGACCGGCCGCGTGACGCCTGCGATCGTCAGGTCACCCTCGATGTGGAACGCGTCGGGATCCCCCTCGACGCGGGTCGACCGGAACGTGACCAGAGGGTGTCGATCCGCCTTGAGGACCTTCTCGCGCATGTTCTTCTCGATCTCGACACGGTCGGAGTCGGTGAGCGGCTTGACCCCGCCCGTACCCTCCCGGACCCGCATCGAGGCCACCTCGGCCTCCAGCGTCACCCGGCAGCCCGCCGGGTCGTCCGGCGTCACCACGGCCTCGCCCCGCCACCGGGTCACCTCGATCGTCAGATCGTGCCCGGCCTTGGCGCCCAGCCCGGCGCGCCCGGTGAGGACCAGGAGCCGGCCGGACCTCGGCCCCAACGCGTACGTGCCCGCCTCGACGTCCATTTCGTGGGCATTCCCACGGAACGGGCCGGGGATGTCGGTGCCGGATGACATGGTGGGCATCCGATCCCCCAGAAGGAGATGGATCATGAGCGAACCCATGTCGTTCACGCTGCGGCCCGTCGGAGTCGTACGCTCCACGCTTACCGATCGCACCGAAGCTCCCCGGCAGGGGCGTGAGGGCGCGCCGGACGCCTGGCTGGAGATCGATCCCGCAGTCGGGGAGGCCCTCGACGGGGTGACAACGGGCGACGAGGTGCTCGTCCTCACCTGGTTCCACCAGGCCGACCGCGAAACCCTGCGGGTCCACCCGCGCGGGGAGACGAGCAACCCGCTGGCCGGCGTGTTCGCCACCCGCTCCCCCGACCGCCCCAACCCCATCGGCCTGCACCGGGTCACGGTCCTGGAGACCGACCCCGCACGGGGCCTGCGCGTGCATCCCCTGGAGGCCATCGACGGCACACCTGTGATCGACATCAAGCCCGTGCTCGACGCGACCGAGCGGTGACACCCTTCCGCCTTTACGTTGTAGATTCGCTTGACACGCGCCGGATTCTCCCCAGGCGGTGGTAGGTGAAGGCCCAGCGGTCTTCGCCTTCTTTGCGGCGGGTGTAGCGGTCGGGGTGCTGGTAGCGGTCGCGGTTGTGGAACTGGCAGGCCGGACCGAGGAGCTTCAGGTCGGTCAGGCCGCCGGTGCTCCAGTTGTCGGCGTGGTCGATCTGGCACATGGTCGCCGGGAGCGGGCAGCCGTCGACCCAGCACGTGGCATACCGGGCGAAGATGGCCCGCCGCTGGGCAGGAGTCGCCAGACGGACCTTGCGGCCCATGTCCAGGACCTGCCCGTCGGCGTTCATGACGATCCGGACCAGGGTTGAGGTGCGGGCGAGGCGGTGCACGCTGGAGAGGGGCAGCACCTGCCCGGTCGCCAGCAGCAACCCCGGCGCGGTCCCCGGTGCCATCCCCAACGACGCCCCCAGGAACGTGCCTGCCGACGCTCCCAACGCCGCACCCAAGAACGCCCCAGGCATCGCGCCCGCCGACACACCCGGAGATCCCGGTGACCCACCTTGCGCCGCACCCCGCGATGCCCCCTGTGCGGCTCCTTGCGACGCTGCTTGCGACGCTGCTTGCGCCGTCCCCGGCGTCCCACGCCCGGCTCCCGGTGCCGTTCCCGATGCCCATCCGGGTGGTGTCTCCCGCTCCGGTCCGGACCCGCCGGGCGTCGCTCCCGACGGTCCCGATGTCCCCGGCACCTGCGTCGCACGCGAGCACCGCGCCTCACCGCAGCACCGCCACGCGCCCTGGCCGTCGCACCGGCACGTGCTGTGGCCATGCCGACAGTCCCCCGCAGGCCCAGGCCCGGCGTGGGTGTGACATACGGAGACATCCTCGGGAGGAGGATCCGGCCACGCCGCCTCCGTAGGCGCCGCCTGCGAGTGCGCCGCCTGCGATGGCGGCGCATCCGAAGCCGTCGCGCCCGAAGACGCTGTGTCCGAAGGTGCTGTGTCCGAAGGTGCTATGTCCGAAGGTGCTGTGTCCGAAGGGGCAGCGTGCGAAGGCGCTGTGTGCGAATGCCCGCCACCGTGAGCAGGCCATGCTGACGCACCCCGCCGGACATGGGTTGCTCCGGACCGGGCCGCGCCGCGATCCCACCCATCGCCCTTGGCGGGCGCGGTCTCGTCGCTCTCGGCAGAGCCAGCGCTCGTGATGTTGTCGTCTTCGGCGGAGTCGGCGTTCGCGGCGTGGTCGCCCTCAGCAGCGGCGGTGCTTGCGGTGTCGCGCGGCTCGCACTCGCCGGGCCGCCGCTCACCGGCCCCGCGCTCACCGGCCCCGCGCTCACCGGCTCCCCAGCCACAAGGCTCCTCATCGCGAAGTCCGGTCGCAGCGTCGCCGGAGCCAGCGGCAGGGTCGGTGGCGGGGACAGCCTCGGCGATGTCGAGCTCGTCCGGGGTCTCGGGGCCGTCGGTACCGCCCGCAGCACCCGGGTCGCCCATCACGGCTGAGACGGCGTCGTCGGCGTCGGGGTTTTCGGTGGCCGGGGCAGCGGGGTCTTGGGTGGCCGGGTCGGTGTCTTCGGTAGCCGGGTCGTCGGCGGGGTCGGTGGTTTCGGGGTCGGTGGGGAGGGATTCGGCGCTGACCACGACGAGGAGCTCGGTGACGATCTTCTGCTCCAGCAGCGCGATCAGCGCGTCCGCCTGGCGTACCGTCAGCGGGCGGTCATCACCCTGCGCCCTCAGCTTGGCGTACGCCTGCAACAACGCCATCAACCGGGCGCCGGCCTCACGCGGCAGGTAGAACTCCCCTTCCACGCCGCCGCCCTTGCCCGGGCGGACCCGCAGGAACCGCCGCCCGTAATCGGCCCGCTCATCCCGCTCATCCCCATCGGGGTCCAGCACCGCCCGCAGATGGCGGCCGGCCTTGGCGACCTCCGCCGCCCCCGCTTTGCCCGCCAGGTCCACCAAGATCGGCTCCGCCAAGGTGGCCTGCTCATCCGATAGCCCGGCCACAGCGGCGCAGATAGCCTCCACCACCCCCGCCGCCAACTCCCCCGCAGCGAACTTCTCCCGCACCTTGGGGAGGCGCGGCAGTTCCGCCCCCAACGTGAGCAGGCGGCCCGCACCCCCCACCGTCATCCCCCCACTGGTGCGCAACCAGCACCGGGTGGAGGCATGCCCATGCTGCCTGGCCTGACCCGCACGATGCACCCGCCCCACCCGATCGGCCAGCGCGCTGGTGATCCGATCCCGGGCGAACAGCAACTCCTCCGCCTCGGCCAGGCACACATCCACGTCATCGGGAAGCGGGGTCAGCGCCAGCTCTTGGGCCACCTCACGAACCGACCCCACCACCACCCACCACGACCGCACACCACCCCGACCCCGACCACGGCCACGATCACGCCCACCCACACCGCCGGAAGCACCCCCACCCGCACCGTCGGAAGCACCCGCACCCGCACTCGGGCCGGCCGCGCCAGGACCATCCGCGCCGGTGCCGTTCGTGCCAGCAGCGCCCGCGCCATCGGCAGCACCACGCGCGGCACCAAAGCCAGCGCCATCCGCGCCAGCGGCATCTCCACGGGCGGCACCCGCGTCAGGGCCATTCGCGCCAGCGGCAGCCGCACCATCACAAGCCCCGCGCACGGCACCGGCGGCAGCCGCACCATCAGCATCCCCTCCACGGGCGGCATCGGCGTCAGATCCCGCACTGTCGGCGGCCCAACGCGCGGCGTTCGCGTCAACGCTGTCCGTGCCAGCACCGCTCATGCCAGCGGCATTCGTACCGGTGGCAGTCCCACGCGTGGCGTCCGCGTTGTCTGCCTCTGCGCCGTCGACAGCTCCACACGCGGTATCCGCGCCAGCGCCGTCCATTCCAACGGCATTCGCACCGGCGGCATCCCTACGCGTGGCGTCTGCGCTGTCGGTATCGGTGCCTGGGACGTCCGTGGTCTCGGCGCCTGGGGCGTCCGCCTCCGAGGCATCCGTGCTTGCGGTTCCGGGTGCGTCGGCGGGCCGCCGGGGCTCGAAGTTGATGATCGGGAAGGGATCGCGGGCGGATGAACCGTCGGACGACCACAGCGGCGAATTGGCGATCAGACGGTCCCACCAGCCGTCGTCAGGGGTGTTCGAATGAGGGGTGCGCTCGGTATCGATGTCGAACAGATCCATGACACCCCCCATCAAGAGATTAGAAAACTTGTATTAATTCTCTCGCGCCTTTGAGGCTAGTTCAAGATCAACTAGCAATCTCTTGGGATCACAGATTAGGGAGACCTTCCTGGTCGCGGCAGGGTTCGCCGCGGGCGGGCGAGCCCACGCCAAGAGATGCGGCCGACGCCCCTGAAGGCGACCCCGGAGACGACCCCGGAGACGACCGCGAAGGCGGCTACGAAGACGGCGACGGCCACAGAGATGCCCCGTTTGAGGTGGTCCGTCGAGGCTGTCCAGGATCGCGCCGAGGGAGCCCACGACGAACACACCGCCGATCTCGCTCCGAGGCATACCGAACAAGAACCGGCGTTTGCACCATTACCGATAGATCGGCACGAATATTGGGAACAAAAACGAAACGGTCGCCACAACGCTCTCACTTGACGGGATCCACATCTTTCCCATGTCAGAAGAGGCGGCGACCGGCAAATAGATGAGAGGATTCAGCAACGCTGAATAATCCGCCATTCCAACCGCAAACGCGACATCGGAGCCGAGCGCAGGGATTTCCCGCGCGAGATGCGATTCCGGTGGCGTTCGAATGGAATGCGGACCGTGCCGCCCGCGCCTTACCTCAGGCGTTCGAGCCGGGTTCGGGGCAGGCGGGACCTGTTCCCAATGCGCCGGTCGTCGCCCGGCCATTCGCGCCGGCCCCAGCACACGCCAGATCGTGTTAGCGCTAACATTTCGAGCTCGTCTTCGCCCTCCTCCACATCGAGAGATCGGCCGGTGGTGGTGGAGCGGAGCAAAGCCCAGGCGTGGGCATGGTGTCAAGTGGCGCGATACGCACACTCAAACGAGGAACTCGGCCCAAGGGCCACATCAGGGAATCTCGGCACTCACGGGCGAGCACGGCGCATGAAACTTTCATCCGATGACTGCGTTCCCCGATCAGACCGGCTGCGAGGCGGATCCGGGATCGGGGGCGATTTATGCGACGCCGAACCGGCGGAATCCTGCTCTTGACACAATTCGCCGGGTTTTTCACACTGAGCCCCGAGGCGGTCTCCCGTTGTCCGGTGGTGGTGCGCGGGGCGGAGAGCCGCCGTTCGCGACGCCCTCATGGTGTGCGCTCCCTTTCCCGCAAGCATGGCGTCCAGCGCTGAATGCCTCCGCGCTTCCCTTTGCCCGAAGTCATGGAGGCACGGGCGCACGCGCCGGTCGGTCACCTTCCGGTTCCCTCACCTCTGCCATCCCCAGTCGAATCGATTCCGAGTGTCACTGACCCCCATGGACTTGGAGAGCTGAATTGTCTGACTTCACCCGACGGCAAGTGCTGCGATTCGGCGCGGTCGGAGCCGGCGCCGCGCTGGCGCCGTTCCAGTGGACGGCGGCCGCCCGGGCCGCGGTGGCGGTCCCTCCCGAGGTGAGCGCCGCCAACGACCTGGCCCTCTGGTACGACGAGAGCGCCGGCACCGACTGGCTGCGCGCACTACCGATCGGCAACGGCCGGCTGGGCGCGATGGTGTTCGGCAACGTCGACACCGAGCGGTTACAGCTCAACGAGGACACCATCTGGGCAGGCGGGCCGTACGACCAGAGCAACACGAGGGGCGCGGGGGCTCTCGGGCAGATCCGGCAACTGGTCTTCCAGAACCAGTGGAGCCAGGCCCAGAGTCTCATCGACCAGAACATGCTGGGCAACCCCTCGGCCCAGCTGGCGTACCAGACCGTCGGCAACCTGCGGCTCGCCTTCGGCAGCAGCAGCGGGGTCTCGGACTACAGCCGGGTCCTGGATCTGACCACCGCCACCACGACCACGACGTACCTGCAGAACGGCGTGCGCTACCGGCGTGAGGTGTTCGCGAGCGCGCCGGACCAGGTGATCGCCATCCGCCTCACCGCCGACAGGGGCGGCTCGATCACGTTCTCCGCGACGTTCGACAGCCCGCAGCGGACCACGCGCTCCAGCCCGGACGGCACGACGGTGGCGCTCGACGGCGTGTCCGGCGACCAGCGAGGTCTGGCGGGCAAGGTCAGATTCCTGGCGCTGGCCCGGGCCGTCGCCAACGGCGGCACGGTCAGCAGCTCCGGCGGCACGCTCCAGGTTCGCAACGCCGACAGCGTGACCGTGCTGATCTCCATCGGCTCCAGCTACGTGAACTACAGGGACACCAGCGGTGACTACCAGGGCATCGCGCGAGGCTATCTCAACGCCGCCAACGGCAGGACGTACGACGACCTGCGCGCCCGTCACGTCGCCGACTACCAGCGGCTGTTCGGGCGCACCACACTCGACCTCGGCCGCACCTCGGCGGCCGACCAGCCGACGGACGTGCGGATCGCGCAGCACGCGAACACCAATGATCCGCAGTTCTCGGTGCTGCTGTTCCAGTTCGGCCGCTACCTGCTGATCTCCTCCTCACGGCCGGGGACCCAGCCGGCCAACCTCCAGGGCATCTGGAACGACTCCCTCAGCCCGTCGTGGGATTCCAAGTACACGCTGAACGCGAATCTGCCGATGAACTACTGGCCCGCCGACACGACGAACCTGTCGGAGTGCTACGAGCCGGTGTTCAGAATGATCAACGACCTCACGGTCACCGGCGCCCGCACGGCTCAGGTCCAGTACAACGCCGGCGGCTGGGTCACCCATCACAACACCGACGCGTGGCGCGGCAGCTCGGTCGTCGACGGCGCGTTCTGGGGCATGTGGCAGACCGGCGGCGCGTGGCTGGCCACCATGATCTGGGACCACTACCTGTTCACCGGCGACGTCGACTTCCTCCGGCAGAACTACCCGGCGATGAAGGGCGCGGCGCAGTTCTTCCTCGACACGCTCGTGCAGGAGCCGAGCCTGGGTTATCTGGTCACGAACCCCTCGAACTCCCCGGAGCTGGCCCACCACTCGGGTGTCAGCGTGTGCGCCGGCCCGACGATGGACAACCAGATCCTGCGCGACCTGTTCAACGGCTGTGCCAAGGCCGGCGAGGTCCTCGGCACGGACGCGAGCTTCCGGGCGCAGGTCCTCGCCGCCAGGGACCGGCTTCCTCCGATGAAGGTCGGCTCGCGCGGCAACATCCAGGAGTGGCTGTACGACTGGGTAGAAACCGAGCAGAACCACCGGCACATCTCCCACCTGTACGGCCTGCACCCCAGCAACCAGATCACCAAGCGCGGCACCCCCACGCTCTACAACGCCGCGCGGCGGACCCTCGAACTGCGCGGCGACGACGGCACCGGCTGGTCGCTGGCCTGGAAGATCAACTACTGGGCGCGGATGGAGGAGGGCGACCGGGCACGCAACCTGATCGGGCTCCTGGTGAGGACCGACCGGCTCGCGCCGAATATGTTCGACCTGCATCCGCCGTTCCAGATCGACGGCAACTTCGGCGCCACCTCTGGCATCGCGGAGATGCTGCTGCAGAGCCACACCGGCGAGCTGCACGTGCTGCCCGCGCTGCCCTCGGCGTGGCCGAACGGGAAGGTGCAGGGCCTGCGGGGCCGCGGCGGCTACACCGTGAGCGCTACCTGGAGTTCCAACGGGACCACCGAGATCCTCGTGAAATTCGACCGCACCGGCACGGTCAACGTGCGCAACCGGAGCTTCACCGGCACCTACCAGGTGGTCGACGCCGAGACCGGCGCCGCCGTCTCCGTCACCAAACCCGAGGCCGACGTCATCGCGCTACCCGGCCAGGCCGGCCGCACCTACCGTCTGACCGGGTCCGGCGGCGGCAGCACCCCCACCGGTTATGTGCGGATCGCCAACGCCGCCACCGGCCTGGTGCTCGACAGCGGCGGCAACGTGGCCTCGGGGTCGAACCTCAAGCAGTGGAACTGGGACGGCAGCACCAACCTCCAGTGGCAGCTCGTCGACCTGGGCGGCGGCTGGTATCGGATCGTCAACCGCACCAACGGCATGGTGGCCGACAGCTGGGGCAACTCCGCCAACGGCGCCAACGCCAGGCAGGCCCCCTGGAACGGCGGCAACAACCAGCAGTGGCGCCTGAACGATCTCGGCAACGGCCGCTATCAGATCGTCAACCGCGGCACCGGCACCGCCCTCGACGGCATGGGCTACACCGCCACCGGCTCCGCCGTCGGCATGTGGACGCCGAACAGCAGCCCCAACAACCAGTGGACGATCATCGCCGTGTGACCGAGCCGGGCAGGACGGAAGGGAGTGCCAGGGGCGGCAGCGGATCCTGCTGCCGCCCTGCGGATCCCCGCGCACCGAATGCGTTTCATTGCCGGCCCTCGCCGTCGCGGGGCCGTACGACCGCGACGGGGCAGTGCGCGCGGTGCAGTACGGCATGGCTGACCGAGCCGATGAGCGCGCCGCGCACCCCGCCCAGCCCGCGGGAGCCGACGACCACGAGGTCGGCGACCAGCGAGGCGTCGGCCAGCGCCGGGGCCGGGTGGCCGCAGACCGCCGACTCGACCAGCGGGACGTCCGGGTGCTTGTCGCGCCACGGTGCGAGCCGCAGCCGCGCCGCCCGGCACTCGTTGTCGTAGATCTCCTGCAGCGCCGTTCCATAGCCGACGGCGAAGGGGGAGAACGCCGGCATCTCCCAGGCGTACACCGCGTGCACCCGCCCGCGCCGCGCCCGGGCCTCCTCGAAGGCGAACTCCAGGGCCGCCTCCGAGTGCGGGGATCCGTCGAAGCCGACGACGACCTCGTGGTATTCCTCCCGGTGCGGTTTGCGTACCACGACGACGGGGACCTCCGCGTGACCGGCGAGGCCGAGGCCGACGGAGCCGAGGATCAGGCCGGAGAAGCCGCCCATCCCCCGGCTGCCGACCACGAGGGCGTCGGCGCCGGCCGATGCGGCGCGCAGGGTCTCGACCACCGTGCCCTCGGCGAGCTCCGTGGTCACCTCAAGGCCGGGGGCGAGCTCCCGGGCGCGGGCGGCGGCCGCCGCGAGCACGCCTTCGCAGAACTCGCTGTAGGACTGGGCGAAGCCCTCGACGGCGTGGAACGGGTATTCGTGCGCCCACGGCTCGCGCACGTGGACGATCTTCAAGGTGGCCCCCCGGCGCCGCGCGTCGTCCGCCGCCCACTCCAGTGCCGCCGTCGCTGGGCTCGATCCGTCGACGGCGACGACGATCTGTCCGGCCATGTACGTCTCCTCCTGTGCTTCAAGCGGTACGCGGACGCGCGCGGGGGTTGATCCTCCCGGGCACCATCGCACCGTCTCCGCTGCCCGCGGCGCAGCAGACGAAAGTCCTCAAGCCGAGGGACTTCCGCCCGCGCGCCGCGCGCGGGAGGAGTTCAGGACCTCGTCAGCCTGATCACGTTCCAGGAGACCGGCGGCAGCACGATCCGGAGCGGATCGCTCTGGTGGTTCGTGTTGGGGCGGGGCGCCACCCGATCGGGGTCGTCGGCGGTGTTGCGGGCGTAGACGTCCTCGTGGGTGAGCGTCGTCGCCTCGGCGATCCGCACGGCGCCGGTGCCCGAGACCAGCGCCCTCGCGTCGAGCTCCAGCTCCACCGGCTCGTCCGTCGACCTGTTCACCACGAACAGCGTCGTCTCCGTCTCGTCCCGGGTGGCGACCGCGTGGAGCACGGGCACCGCGCCGAACTCGGCCGTCTCGTACGTCGGGCAGACGGGCTCGACGCGTACGACGTCGCCCTTGGCGAGCCGCGCCGCCTGCGCGAACGGGTGGAAGGTGGTCTGCCGCCAGGCCCGGCCGCCGGGCTCGGTCATGATGGGCGCGATCACGTTGACGAGCTGGGCCAGGCAGGCCGCCGCGACCCGGTCGCTGTGCCGCAGCAGTGTGATGAGCAGGCTGCCGAAGGCCACGGCGTCGGCGAGGTGGTAGTGGTCCTCCAGGAGCGGCGGCGCGACCGGCCAGTCCTGCCCGGGCTCGGCCGCCTTGACGCGGCTCAGGTACCAGACGTTCCACTCGTCGAAGGAGACGGAGATCTTCTTGCTGGAGCCGAGCCTGGCCCCCACCTGGTCGGCGGTGGAGACGACCGTGGAGATGAAGTGCTCCATGTCGCTCGCGCAGGCCAGGAAGCCGGCGAGGTCGCCGTCCTTCTCCTCGTAGTAGGCGTGACAGGAGATGTGGTCGACCAGATCGTAGGTCTCCTCCAGGACGGTCGCCTCCCAGGTGCCGAAGGTCGGCATGGAGGAGCCGGAGCTGCCGCAGGCCACCAGTTCCAGACTGGGGTCGACCATGCGCATGGCCCGGGCGGTCTCGGCGGCGATCCTGCCGTACTCGTGGGCGGTCTTGTGCCCGATCTGCCAGGGGCCGTCCATCTCGTTGCCCAGGCACCACATGCGGATGTCGTGGGGGTCCTTGGTGCCGTTGGCGATGCGCAGGTCCGACAGCGTGGTGCCGGACGGGATGTTGCAGTATTCGAGCAGGTCGACGGCCTCCTGCACGCCACGGGTGCCGAGGTTGACCGCCATCATCGGCTCCAGCCCCGCCAGGCGGGACCACCGCATGAACTCGTCGATCCCGATCTCGTTGGTCTCGGTGCTGTGCCAGGCGAGATCGAGCCGCCGGGGGCGCCGCTCGCGCGGGCCGATGCCGTCCTCCCAGCGGTAGCCGGAGACGAAGTTGCCGCCGGGATAGCGCACGGTGGTCACGCCCAGCTCGCGGGTGAGCGCGAGCACGTCGCCGCGGAACCCGTTCTCGTCCGCCGTGGGGTGGCCCGGCTCGTAGATGCCGGTGTAGACACAGCGGCCGAGGTGCTCGACGAACGTGCCGAACGTGCGGCGCCGTACGGGGGCCACCCGATGGGCGGGGTCGATGGTCAGTTGTGCCTGGAGCACGCGGGATCTCCTTCACCGGACAGGGGCTCGCGGGGCGATTGTTAGCGTTCGCATGGTGTTCGGTCAAGATTTCGGTCCGGAAAACTCGGCTATTGAGACGCATGCTGTTATCGCTAACAGTCACCGGGCGGCGTCATGACGACCCACCCCAGGGAATACCGTCCCCGGCCCCGGGGCAGGTGCCGCCACGCGCGGTCTTGTAGCCGTGGCCCTGCGAGCAGGTCGTCAGATCCAGAACCCCGACCGTCTGTCCCCCGCTATCCTCACCTGTGAGCTGGAACCCAAGCTTCCGGTAGAAGCCCTCCGGCCCACCCTCTCCCGGCTCCCACGTGACGTACATCTGCGTGCCGCCACGACGCCTGATTTCGGCGGCCACGGATTCGACGGCGAAGCGCCCGACTCCGCGCCCCTGTTCGCCGGCCGCCACGTTGAGCCGCCACAAGCCGGATCGGAAGTCGATCCCCTTGCCGTCCCAGTCGATGTCCAGGAAAGGCATGAGGAAGCCCACCGGACGGTCGCCGTCGAGGATGAGGCGCGGCCACGCCACTTCCCGATGCACGTAGGCCTCGGCCAGTGACTTCGCCACAGGCGAGACGAAGCGCTCCTGCTCGGGGCGAACCTTCACAGCAATAGCCGTCTCGACGTTGGCGGGGGTTACAGGCGCAAGGCGGAGTTTCACATTCACATGGAAACCGTAGGCGTCCTCCGCGTACGGCCCGCCCGGACATCGCCCCCAGCGCGACGGGCACACCGCGAATGCCCGGCATCGGGCTGGGCATGCTCTCGTCAACGAAACCTCTGGTGGCGGGAGCGCACATCGTGACTCGCGGCGTGACAGGCGGCCGGGCGGGCCGGGCCGGGTGGGCGCTCGCCGTGCTGGCCGCGCTCGGCCTGCCGGCGGGCGCGTGCGGAACCACCCCCGGAACCAGCCCAGGGACCGGCACGGCGACCGGCACGGCGACCGGCACGGCGACCGGCACGGCGACCGGCACGGCGACCGGCACGGCGACCGGCACGGCGACCGGCACGGCGACCGCCCTGCAGAGCGGCCCGGCCGCCACCCCGACCCCATCCGCGGGCTCCCTCGTGGCGGGCCGTTACCAGCCGTTGTGGCCCTTCGCCGAGGAGAAACAGGCGCGGGACTGGCAGGAGAGCTACCGCTCGGGCGGCCACCAGCCCTGGCACCTGGACGCCGAGCGGACCGCGCTGTCCTTCACCCAGGGGTTCCTCGGGTTCACCGGTGTCGACCAGGTGGTCGAGCGTACGGTGACCGGTGCGGACGCGCGCGTCTCCGTCGGCGTCCGCGGCGAGGGCGGCGGGCGGCCGGGCATCGCCGCCGTCGTCCACCTCGTCAGGTTCGGCACCGGGCCGGACGCGCCGTGGGAGGTGGTGGGCACCGACGACACCACCTTCTCCCTCACCACTCCCCGGTACGGCGCCCTCGTTTCATCCCCCGTCAAGGTGGGCGGCACGATCACCGGAGTGGACGAGAGCATCCGGGTGCAGGTGCGCTCGACCGGCAGCGCCCGCCCCCTCGGCGAGAGCTGCTGTGCCTCGGCCGGAGGGGAGGACGCCCTCTGGTCCGCCACCGTGACCTTCCAGGCGGCCCCGGGCAGCACGCTCACCCTCGTCGCAAGCACCGGCGGCCACGTGGCGGAGGTCGAGCGCTTCGCCGTCACCGGCGTCCGGGTCGCGCCATAGGACGTTACTTCGCGTGGACGACGACGCTGCCGTTGGCCGCGTCACCGGCTCCGTTCTGGTAGATCACGTCGCCGGTCCGCTCGTCCCAGATCCGGACGGCGAAGCGGTCGACGCCGTCCCCGTCCCGGGTGTCGCCGTCGCGGGCGACGACCTCGAAGCCGTAGCGCCCCGCGCCGCCGACCGTCCCGATGCCGCGATAGCGGATCTCCCCGCCCGACACCACGAGCCAGTCGTACGCCGTGGACCGGAAGTCCAGGGGCCCGGCCTGGAACGAGAACGTCGTCGCCCCGATCGGCACCGCCGTGTGCTTCACGTACTTGGCCACGATCCCGAAGGTGGCCCGGCCGGTCAGCGCGGGGTTGGCGCGGTAGGCGCCCGCGGGCGAGTCGATCCAGCCGCCGCCGGTGACGAAGCCGGAGCCACGGTCGTACACGACCACCGGACGGCCGGTCGCGGTGGTGGTCGCGCCGTCGTCGTCGGCGACGGTGACGACGGGCTCGTTCACGCCCGGCCTCTTGTAGGTGTGCCGCGCCGTGCAGGTCCCGTCGCCGACCGTGCCGGACGCGGTGGTCCCGTCCTTCCAGTCCACCGTGCAGGTGAGCACGTCGTTCGCCCCCCGGTCGGTGACCGGGACCGTGAGGGTCACGCGCGTGCCGGCCTCGACCGGCTTGGCAGGCGTCACGACGTCCCCGGCCTCGGGGGCGGCGTTGGCGACGGTCACCTTCGCGGTGTCGCGGCTGCGGCCGGAGGTCAGCGTGACCGTGTAGGTCCCGTCGTCGTCGCAGGTGACGGCGGTCTCGGCGGCGCCGGAGTCCGAGAAGGAGCAGGTCGCGCCGGAGCCGGCGTCCTCGCCGGGCGTGTAGCTCCACTTGGCCGCGCCGGTGGCCGATCCGGCCAGCCGGATCGGGGACCCCTCGCGGCCCTCGGCGTCCGGCCCGGCGTTCGCGACCGACACCGGGTCGACGCTCTCCAGCGTCGGCACGACCTTCTCGATCAGGCCGTTCGCGTCGAACTCCATCCGGTCGATCGTGGTCTCCCGGTGGGTGCCGTCGCCGCCGGGGATGGCGAAGCGGTGATAGGCGATGTACCAGTCGTCGGTGCCGGGCACCCGTACGACCGAGTGGTGGCCGGTGCCCTTGATCCCGAGGGACAGGTCCTTCCGCAGGATCACGCCCTGTTCGGTCCACGGGCCGAGCGGCGAGGCGCCGGTGGCGTACGCGACCTGGTAGTTCTCGTCGCGCGTGTCGTTCTCCGACCACATGAAGTAGTAGATCCCGCCGCGTTTGAAGACGAACGAGCCCTCGTTGTAGCCGCTCGGCTTGTACGTCCTCACCTTGGCGGGGTCGAACGACACCATGTCGTCGTTCAGCGGCACCTGGTAGGAGTTGCCGTTGCCCCAGTAGAGGTACGCCTGGCCGTCGTCGTCGACGAACACGTCGGAGTCGATCATCTGGCCGCTGTAGGTCCCGGCCGCCACCAGCGGCCTGCCCAGGGCGTCTTTGAACGGCCCCGCCGGCGAGTCGGACACGGCGACGCCGAGGTGTTTGGCGGTGTTGCCGGTGGCCATGCCGCCGCTGAAGTAGAAGTAGTACTTGCCGTTCCGCTCGGCGATCGTCGGGGCCCAGGCGCTGTTGTCGGCCCAGGTCACATCGGGTCCGAGGTCGAGGACGACGCCGTGGTCGGTCCAGTGGACCAGGTCCTTGGACGAGAACGCGTGGAACTGCGTGCCGCTCCATCCGGCGAAGCCGTCGGTCGTCGGATACATGTAGAACGTGTCGCCGAACACGGTGATGTTCGGGTCGGCGTACAGGCCGGGGAGCACCGGGCTCTTCATCACCCGCGCCTCGACCGTCCACGTCCGCCGCGCGCCGTCGCCGCCGGTGACGGTGTAGGTGACCGGCTCGGACAGGTCGCGTGCGGTGCCGGAGGCGGGTTTGACGCTCGCTCCCGGGACCAGGGTGAGCTCGGGCGCGAGCCGGGTGAGGTCGGTGCCCTCCTTCACCGGCAGGACGATCCTGTCGTTCCCGCCGTCCACGATCGCCGGGACCTTGAGCTCGGGCAGCGTGACCGCGCTGACGGCCGCCGTGCTGCCGGAGGCCTGGAGCACCTCGGCCGCCGGCAGCGCGTGGTCGTGGTCGTCCACCTCACCGGCGAAGTAGGGGCCGGCCGCGTGCGCCGGGGTGACGATCGGGCCCGCGACCAGGGACAGCGCGGCGGCGGCCGCGAGAGCGAGGCGAGGGAGGCGTGGGAGGCGTCGTCGGGGGGTGCTGTGCATCGTCTCTCCCGGCCGGCGGCTCGCGCCCCTCGGCCTCGTTAGCGCTAACTTCGAGACCCACGCCACCCCCGTGAACCACGGGGGCGGAGTGAATCGGTCTCGTGAGTGTCGGCCGCGAGGCCCGTGATCGTCAAGACCCGCGCGATGCCTGGGGTCAGTGGCCCCGGCGGATCCACTCGTCGAGGTGCGGCAGCTCGGCGCCGATCGTCGTGCTGTCGCCGTGGCCGGTGTGGACGACGGTCTCGGGCGGCAGGGTCAGCAGGCGGTCGCGGATCGAGTCGATGATCACGCCGAAGTCGGAGAACGAGCGGCCGGTCGCGCCGGGACCACCCTGGAACAGGGTGTCGCCGGTGAAGACGACGCCCAGCTCGGGCGCGTAGAAGCAGCAGGCGCCGGGCGAGTGCCCGGGAGTGTGGAGCACTTCGAGGCGGGTGCCGGCGACCTCGATGACCTGCCCGTCGGACAGCTCGCCGTCGGGCTCGCGGTGGGGGTGGGTGAGCCGCCAGACCGGCAGGTCGGCCGGGTGCAGCAGGACGGGCGCCCCGGTGGCCTCCGACAGGTCCGGCGCGACCCGCACATGGTCGTCGTGGGCGTGGGTGGCGAGGATGGCCAGGACGCGCCGGCCCGCGATCACGTCGGTGATCGCCTTGACGTCGTGGGGCGCGTCGAACACCACGCACTCGGCGTCGTCGCCGAGCACCCAGACGTTGTTGTCGACGTCGAAGGTCTGGCCGTCCAGGCTGAAGGTGCCCGACGTGACGGCATGGTCGATACGGGCACTCACTTGATGATCACCACCGTGCGGAACATGACCTTATTCTGCACGTGATCCGGGGGAACCCACGACCGGGGGTCACGGCCCCTGCCGCTGGTCCTCCGCCGTACGGGAGGGTTTGGGAGGCAGCACCGGCTCCAGGCGGAACATCCCGGCCGACACCTCCTCGTGCGGGGGCGCGGCCCCCCGTCTGCCGGCCACCGCCACGAGCAGGTCGGTCACGGTGACGAGGCCCTGCAGGGTGCCGCAGGCTCCGATGACCGGGACGACGTCCACGCCCGACTCCAGCATCACGGCCGCCACCGAGGAGAGCGGCGTGTCGGGCGACACGTGCGGGCATCTGCGCCCGCTCAGCAACTGGCGCACCTGGCTGCTCGACTGCTCCGCGGGACCGCCGGACCAGTGCGCCGCGATGTCCTCCCGCGTGAGCACGCCGAGGATGCGGGAGCCGGAGTCCACGACGGGCAGATGGTGCATCGACCCGCGGCGCATGAGTTCCCAGGCCATGAGCGGGGACTCGTCCGGCTTCACGGTCACGAGCACCCTGCTCATCACGTCGGCGGCGGTCATGCCTTCTACGGTCATCGTTCCTCCCTGCGCCATCTCCATCCGACCACGTGGGCGGGGGCGCCGCACGGGCCCAAAGACCCGACCGCCGGGGACCTCCGGCACCTGCCCGTACGGCCGGGGCGGCGGTGGAATGACCACGACGACGACAGACGGGGGGTGGGCCATGCTGGCCGGTGAGGTCATGAGCAGCCCGGCGATCACGTTGCGCCCCGACGACTCCGTGCGGCGGGCGATCCGGGTGCTGTACGGCCACGACATCACGGCCGCCCCCGTGCTCGGGGAGTACGACGAGCTGGTCGGCATGGTCAGCGAGATCGACCTGCTGTGCGGCGCGTTCGCGCCGGGCGACGCGGCGCCCCGCACCGTGGAGGGCGTCATGTCGCGCCAGGTGAGCACGGTCGAGGAGACCACGGACGTGCGGGTGCTGACGGACCTCATGGTCGCGAAGCGGATCAAGAGCCTGCCCGTGCTGCGCGACGAGCGGGTCGTCGGGATGATCAGCCGCCGCGACCTGCTGGCGCTGCTGGCCAGGTCGGACGAGGAGCTGCGCGAGGCCGTCCTGGCCGCCCTGCGCGAGCGCTACCCCTCCGACGCGCCCTGGGAGGTGGTCGTGCGCGACGGCGAGATCGACCTGCGGGGTCCCGAGGGCCAGGGCCCCGAGCACGTGGCCGACCTGCTGGAGCGGACCGTCCCCGGGGTGCGGCCGGCCCGCCTGCTCCCCCGATGATCAGCGCGCCTTCACCACGGCGACCGGGCAGTGCGCGTGGCCCAGCACGGCGCGGCTGACCGAGCCGAGCACGGCCGCGGTGAAGGCGTTGCGGCCGTGGGAGCCGACCACGAGCAGGACGGCCCGCGACGACGCCTTGATGAGCGCGGAGACCGGATGGTCGTGGACCATGTCCAGCTCGGTCTTGACGTCGGCGTATCCGCTCTGCAGCGGCTCCAGCTCGCCGCGCGCGTAGTCCTCCGCGGCCCGCCGCATGGCGTCCAGGTCCATCGAGATCACGGGCCCGTACGGCACCGGCGGCTCCCAGGCGCAGACGATCCGCACCCGGTGACCGCGCAGCCGCGCCTCCTCGAAGGCGTACGTCAGGGCGGGCCCGGACTCCTTCGAGCAGTCGAACCCCACCACGATCTCGGCCCCCGCCTCCGGGGGCGCCGGCCGTACGACGACGACCGGCACGGCCACGTGCCCGGCGACGTGGTTGCCCACCGAGCCGAGCAGCATGCCGGGGAAGCCGCCCGCGCCATGGCTGCCGAGCACCACTTCGGCGGCGCGGGCGGCCTGGTCGCGCAGGACGCGGCCGGGACGCCCCTCGACGAGCACCGTCGTCACGTCGAGGCCGGGGCGCCGGTCCCGGGCGACCCACTCGGCGTGGGCGAGGATCTGCTCCCCGGTGGGCGCCATCCTGTCGTAGCTGTCGGGGATCGGATAGCGCGGGCCGTCGTACGGCAGGCGCTCGACGGCGTGGACCACCCGCAGGGGCAGGCCCCGCAGGGCGGCGTCGTCGGCCGCCCACTCCACCGCCCGGGTCGCCCCGGCGGACCCGTCGGTGCCGACGACGACCGGATCGACGCCCGGATCACTGATCGGCTGCTCGGTCATGGCGTAGTGCCCTCCCTCAGCGTGTCGAGCAGGGTGGTGACGGCAACGGGACGCTCCAGCACAGGCGTGTTCCCCCGGCGGCGCCGGGCCCGGCGGCGCACGACCCGCCCAGGCTCTCGGCGCGGTCGCACAGGTTGCGCAGGCCGCTGCGGCGTCCCCGCGGCGGGATGCCGACCCCGTCGTCCTCCACGAGCAGGGTCAGCCGGTCGTGGTCGAGGCAGACGGTGACGGCGGCGCGGGTGGCGTGGGCGTGCCGCACCACGTTGGAGATCGCCTCCCGCGCCACGGCCAGCAGGTGTTCCCCGACGGGGGCGGGCACGCGGGTGTCGAGCTGCCCGTCCATGCGCAGGGCCGGCAGGAAGCCGAGGGGCTCCCGGGCGCCCTCGACCAGCTCGACGAGCCGGGCGCGCAGCCCGGGGGCGCCGGCCGGGGTGCGCAGGGCGAAGATCGTGGTGCGGATCTGCCGGATCGTGCCGTCGAGCTCGTCGATCGCGGTCCGCAGCCGCGCGGCCGCCTCGGGGTGGTCCACCAGCCGCGTGGCGCCCGTGAGCGTCATGGCGATCGCGAACAGCCGCTGGATGACGACGTCGTGCAGGTCCTTGGCGATGCGGTCGCGGTCTTCCAGCAGGACGAGCCGTTCGGCGTCCCTGCGCGCCTCGTCCAGTTCCAGCGCGACCGCCGCGTGCCCGGCGAAGGAGTGGACCATGCAGACCTCCGCCTGGCTGAACGGGACGCGGCCGGGCCGCCTGCCGAGCGACAGCACTCCGCGCACCTCTCCGGGGGCGCCGAGCGGCACGGCGCAGGCCGCTCCCGTCTCCGCGCCCGCGGTGAGGAGGTCGGTGTCGCCGAGATCGGTGATCACGCGGGGTTCCGCGTGGGCGAACGCCTGCCCGGCCAGCGAGCCCTCGACGGGCAGGCGGTGCGGCCGGGGCGGGCCGGGCACGCCGTCCGCGATCGCGACCCGCAGCGTCCGGCCGTCGTCCTCGGGCAGCAGGATCGCCGCCGTGTCCGCGCCGGCCATCCGCCGGGCGCGGCGGGCGATCAGGGTCAGCACCCGCGGCGTCCGCGCGCCGGACAGCAGGCTCCTGGTGATCTCCGCCGACGCCTGGAGCCAGGTCTCCCTGCGGCGGGTGTCCTCGTACAGGCGGGCGTTCTCGATCGCCACCCCGGCGGCGCTGGCGAAGGCCACGATGATCGCCTCGTCGTCCTCGTCGAACTCCCCTCCCCCGCGCTTCTCGGTCAGGTAGAGGTTGCCGAACAGCCGGCCCCGGACCCGTACGGGCACGCCGAGGAAGCCCGTCATCGGCGGGTGTCCCGGCGGGAAGCCGTACGACGCGGGGTGGTCGCGGATGCGGGCCAGCCGCAGCGGCCGGGGTTCCTTGATCAGCAGGCCGAGCAGGCCCAGGCCGTGGGGCCAGTGCTCGATGCGGGCGATCTCCTCCTCGCTCAGCCCGGCGGGGACGAAGCGGGCGAGGGTGTTGTCCTCGCCGATCACGCCGAGCGCGGCATATCGGGCGTCGGCCAGCGTGGCGGCGGTCTCGGCGATCCGGTGCAGCACGGTCTCGAGATCGAGGTTGCCGCCCACCGAGACGACCGCCTCCAGCAGCGCGTGGGCCCGGTCACGCGTCGACAGGACCGCCTGCAGCCTCGTGTGCAGTTCGGCCAGCAGCCCGTCCAGGTGCGTCTGCGGGATCATGGTCCGCTCCCTCGTGGGCGCCACGCATGCCCCCCACACTTGGAGTCTCGCAAACCGGACACTCCGGACTCGCGCCCTTTGCCAGGTCGCGACCGGCTTCTTACGGTGCGTATGCGCCTACCCGCCGTCGGTCACGGACATACTCGGATTGAGGCGAATCGACGCGGGGGTGCGTCATGAGTGAGCCGCGCGACGGCGTCATCCAGGTCGCCTGGCGCGGAGCCGACCGGTTCGACGTACGGATCCGGCGCCACGTGGTCCGCGCCGACCGGCCGCCGGACGTCGGCGGGAGCGACACCGGCCCCACTCCGGCCGAGCTGTTCGTGGGCAGCGTGGCGGCCGGCGTCGCCTGCTGTGCCGAGCGCTACCTGCGCCAGCGGCAGCTGCCCGCCGGGGTGGGCGTCACCGCGCGGTACGGCCTCGGCGTCTGCCCCGGGCGGATCGACCGCATCGAGCTGTCGGTGGACGCCCCGGGGCTGCCCGAGGGGCTGCGCGCCTCGCTCCTTTCGGTGCTGGAGCACTGCGCCGTCTGCACCACGCTGCGGGTGCCGCCGCGGGTCACGTTCGAGGTCCGCCGGTCCGTGCCCGAGAACCCCGTCGCTCAGGCCAGCCGGCCCACACCGCCGAGGACGTAGCCGCCCCTGCTGTGCCGGACGAGGTCGCTGTCGTTGCGCCAGTCGGCCACGTCGACCAGCCCCGGCTCCACCACCTCGAATCCCGTGAAGAACCGGGCGATGTGCTCGGGCGTGCGGTCGCGCAGCGCGGCCGTCGACTTCTCGTACACCTCCCGGGCCTCGGTGATCGTGTCGTCGCTCAGGCGGCCCTGGGTGCCGTGGGAGATCACGAGATAGCTGCCGGGGGCCATGCGCTCGCGGAAGTAGGACACCACCCGCTCGGCGTCGTCGTCGTCCACGAAGTGGAGCACGGCGACGAACAGCACGGCCACCGGCTTGCTGAAATCGATCAGCTTCTTGGTGATCGGGCTCTCGACGATCCGGTCCGGGTCGCGCATGTCGGCCTGCACCACGCCCGTACGGCCACTGCCGGTGAGCAGCGCCTGGCCGTGCGCGGCGACGACGGGGTCGTTGTCGACGTAGACGACGGTCGCCTCGGGATCGACCTCGTGGGCGACCTCGTGGACGTTGCCCTGCGTGGGGATGCCGGTGCCGATGTCGAGGAACTGCCGGATGCCCGACTCGCCGAGGAAGCGGACGGCGCGGCCGAGGAAGTCGCGGTTCTGCCTGATCACCAGGCGGCCGTCGGGGCCGACCAGTTCGAGCAGCTTCTCGGCGGCGGCCCTGTCCACCGCGAAGTTGTCCTTGCCGCCCAGCCACCAGTCGTAGATCCGCGCCACGCTCGGCGTGGAGAAGTCGATGGCCTTCAGCGCTTCCTCGTCCCGGCTCACCCGCGATCCCCTCGCCTTTTCGCTTTGCGACGATCTTACGGGCGGGCCAGGGCGGCCCGGTAGTCTCCGGCGATGCCGGCCGCGACGGCCAGCAGCGGATCGACCAGGCGGGGCAGCTCGCGCACCCGTCTGGAGGAGACCACGATGCCGACGGCCGCGACGGGCCGGTCGCCGACCAGCACCGGCGCGGCCGCCGAGCAGGAGCCGAGCGTCATCTCCTCGTGCGTCGTGGCGTATCCCTGGGCGCGCACCTGGATCAGCTCGCGGGCCAGCCGGCCCGGCTCGGTGATGGTGTGGGGGGTCGGCCGCTCCAGCGGCCTCGACAGGTAGGAGCCGACGAACCAGCCCGGTTCGTAGGCGAGCAGCGCCTTGCCGACGCCGGTCGGGTGCATGGGCAGACGCGTACCGGTCCGCGACACGATCGGCACGGCCCGCTTGCCGTACACCTTGTCGACGTAGAGCACTTCGAGCCCGTCGCGCACCGCGAGGTGGACGTTCTCCCCGGTGCCGCCGAACAGCTCCTGCAGCCAGGGGTGCGCCACCTCCTGCAGCGGGTCGGGAGCGAGCTGCCCGAGCTCCCACAGGCGGCGGCCGATCTGGTAGCGCCCGTCGGCGCCGCGGCGCAGGGCGCGCCACTCCTCCAGCTCCCCGGCGAGCCGGTGGACGGTGCTCAGCGCCATGCCGGTCCGTTCGGCGATCTCCGTCAGCGTGAGCCGCGGGTGGTGGGCGTCGAAGGCGCCGAGGATGGCCAGCACCCGGGACGTCACGGAACGCCCCGGATCGCGTGCGCCGCCGGCCATATGACTCCCTCTTCCACTCAGTAGAAGCAAAGCCTACGCGAGACGGCGGCTGCTTCCCGATGCTTTAGCCATGCGAACTCAGGTCGGGATCATCGGAGCCGGGCCGGCCGGCCTGCTGCTCTCCCATCTGCTCCATCTGCGCGGGATCGAGTCCGTCGTGCTCGAACGCCGCAGCAGGGAGTACGTCGAGCGGCGGGTGCGGGCGGGAGTGCTCGAACAGGGCACGGTCGACACCCTCATCGAGGCGGGGGTGGGCGAACGGATGCGGCGGGAGGGCCTGCCCCACCACGGCATCGAGCTGCGGTACGGCGGAGCGGGCCACCGCATCGCCTTCGAGCGGCTGGTGCCCGGTCGCTGCATCACCGTGTACGGCCAGCAGGAGGTCGTCAAGGACCTGATCGCCGCGCGCCTGGCGGCCGGGGGCGACATCCGCTTCGAGGTGGACGACGTGGCGGTGCACGACATCGGCACCGACCGGCCGTACCTCACCTTCACCGGGGCGGACGGCGCGGGCGAGCGGCTGGACTGCGACGTGATCGCCGGGTGCGACGGCTTCCACGGGGTGTCCCGGCCGTCGATCCCCGAGGGCGTGCTGACCGAATATCAGCGCGACTACCCCTTCGCCTGGCTCGGCATCCTCGCGAGGGTGAAGCCGTCGTCGGAAGAGCTGATCTACGCGCGGACCGAGCGCGGCTTCGCGCTGCACAGCATGCGCTCCCCGGAGATCAGCCGGTTCTACCTCCAGGTCGCGCCCGACGAGGACCTCGCCGAGTGGCCCGACGAGCGGATCTGGTCCGAGCTGCGGGCCCGGCTGGAGACCGTGCCCGGTTTCACCCTCGCCACCGGGGAGATCCTCGAACGGGGGATCACGCCGATGCGCGGCTTCGTGGCCGAGCCCATGCAGTACGGCAGGCTGTTCCTGGCCGGGGACGCGGCCCACATCGTGCCGCCGACCGGCGCGAAGGGGCTCAACCTCGCGGTGGCCGACGTGCGGGTGCTGACCGAGGCGCTGGCGCGGTTCTTCGCCGACGGCTCGACGGAGGCGCTGGACGGCTATTCACAGGCCTGCCTGCCCCGGGTGTGGCGGGCCCAGCACTTCTCGTGGTGGATGACGACGCTGCTGCACACGTTCGAGTCCGACGACGCCTACGCCAGGAAGCTGCAGACCTCCTACCTCGACTACGTGACATCCTCCGAGGCGGCCGCGACGACGCTGGCGGAGAACTACGTGGGCCTGCCCTACCAAGAGGAGAAGCCATGACACATCCTCCTTACCTGCACCCGGACTACGCCAGCACGGTCCTGCGGGCGCCGTCCCGGCCGCCGCTGGAGATGAAGGAGGACCCGGAGGCGGCCGAGCTCACCGGCCCGGTCTTCGGGCACGGCGAGGTGGATCCGCTCGACGCCGATCTGACCGCGGGCCACGCGGGCGAGCCGCTCGGCGAGCGCATCATCGTCACCGGGCGCGTCCTCGACGCCGCGGGCCGGCCGATCCCCGGCACCCTGGTCGAGGTCTGGCAGGCCAACTCCGCCGGGCGGTACGCCCACCAGCGCGACCAGCACCCGGCCCCGCTCGACCCCAACTTCACCGGCGCGGGCCGGTGCCTGACCGACGACGAGGGCCGCTACCGGTTCGTCACGATCAAGCCGGGGGCCTATCCCTGGCGCAACCACCCCAACGCCTGGCGGCCCGCGCACATCCACTTCTCGGTGTTCGGCACGGCGTTCACCCAGCGCCTGGTGACGCAGATGTACTTCCCGGGCGACCCGCTGTTCGCCTACGACCCGATCTTCCGGTCCATTCCGGACCCGGCCGCCCGTGAGCGGCTCGTCGCCGCGTTCGACCTCGACGTGACCGAGCCGGAGTGGGCTCTCGGCTATCGGTGGGACATCGTGCTCGGCCAGACCCCCATGGAGGACGCGTGACCACTCCCTCGCAGACCGTCGGGCCGTTCTTCGGGTTCGCCCTGCCGTACGCGGCCGACTGGGAGCTCGTCCCCGAGGGCCATCCGGGGGCGGTCACGATCACCGGTGTGGTGCTCGACGGGGCCGGTGAGCCGGTGCCCGACGCCCTGCTGGAGCTGTGGACCGGAGAGCCCGGCGAGCGGGGCGCCCTCAGCCGGAAAGGCGCCGGGGCGTCCGGCTTCGGGCGGTGCGGCACCGCGCCCGACGGCTCCTACCGGTTCCGCCTCGCGCCGCCGTCCCGGCCGTACGCCGCGCTGCTGGTCTTCGCGCGGGGCCTGCTCAAGCCGGTGCGCACCCGCGTCTATTTCGCCGACGCGCCCGATCCCCTGCTCGGCTCCCTCGACCCGGCCCGCCGCGCGACGTTGCTCGCCCGCCCGGAGGGGCAGGACGTCTACCGGTTCGACGTACGGCTGCAGGGCGAGCGGGAGACGGTCTTTCTTGAGTTCTGATGTGGGGTTGCTCTCCCCGGTGTGGGCGGGCACGGACGTCGCGGCGGTCACCGGCGACGACGCCTGGCTGCGAGCGATGCTGGAGGCGGAGGTGTGCCTCGCGCGGGCGCAGGCCCGTCTCGGCGTCGTCCCTGAGCGGGCCGTCGCCGCGATCGCCGAGGCGGCGCGTGAGGACCGTCACGACGCCGCCGATCTCGCCCGCCGCGCCAGGGACGCGGGCAACCCGGTCGTGCCGCTGGTCAGGGACCTGCGGGCCGCGGCCGGCGAGGCGGGGCCCTGGGTGCATCACGGCGCCACCAGCCAGGACATCCTCGACACCGCGGCGATGCTGGTCGCCGCGCGGGCCCGCGAGGTGATCCTGCGCGACCTCGATCGGGTGCTCGCCGCGCTGGCCCGGCTGGCCGCCGATCACCGGGACACCCCGATGGCGGGGCGCACGCTCGGGCAGCAGGCCGTGCCCACCACGTTCGGGCTGAAGGCCGCCGGGTGGCTGGCCGGCTGCCGCGACGCGCGCGACCGCCTCGCGGCGGTTCGGCTGCCGGTGCAGCTCGGCGGCGCGGCCGGCACCATGGCCGGGTACGGCGAGCGGGCGCTCGACCTGCTGCCGCTGTTCGCGGCCGAGACCGGGCTGGCCGAGCCGGTGCTGCCCTGGCACACGCTGCGCACGCCGGTGACCGACCTGGCCGGCGCGCTCGCCGCCGTGACGGGCGCGCTGGGCAAGCTCGCCACCGACGTGATCCTGCTGGCGCAGAGCGAGGTGGGCGAGGTCGCCGAGCCCGCCGCGCCGGGCCGGGGCGGTTCGTCGGCGATGGCGCACAAGCGCAACCCGGTGCTCGCCACGATGATCAGGTCGGCGGCGCTGCAGGCGCCCGCGCTCGCGCAGATCGTGCTCGCCGCGCGGGTCGCCGAGCACGAGCGGCCCGCCGGGAGCTGGCACGCCGAGTGGCAGCCGCTGCGCGAGTGCCTGCGCCTGGCAGGCGGTGCGGCGGAGACGGCCGCCGAGCTGACCGAGGGGCTGGAGGTCTTCCCCGGGCGCATGCGGCACAATCTCGATCACCTGCGCGCCGTGCTGGCCGAGCACGGGGAGGACGGCGGCGTCGGGCAGGCGCCCGCGCTCGTCGACCGGGCGCTGGAATGGTACACGAGGAAAGACCGATGATCCTGAACCACCGATTCGACGGGCCGCCGGACGCCCCGGTCGTCGTGCTCGGGCCCTCGCTGGGCACGACGCTCGGCCTGTGGGAGCCGCAGCTTCCCGCGCTCACGTCCACCTGGCGGGTGCTCCGCTACGACCTGCCCTGCCACGGCGGATCCCGGGCCGCGTCCGGATTCACGCGTGATCTGACCGTGGACGATCTCGCCGGCGGCGTGCTGGCGCTGCTCGACCGCCACGGCGTCGAGGCCGCGGCGTACGCCGGGGTGTCGCTGGGCGGGGCCGTCGGGACCGCTCTGGCGCTGCGTGCGCCGGATCGGATCGCGAGCCTGGTCCTGTGCTGCACCTCCGCCCGCTTCGGCACGGCGGACAGCTGGCGCGAGCGCGCCGCGCTGGTCCGCGCCGAGGGCACCGAACCCCTGATCGAGGCGACGCGGGGCCGGTGGTTCACTCCGGGATTCCCCGACGCCGAGCGCTACCTGGACATGCTGCGCGGCGCGGACCCCGAGGGATACGCCGCGTGCTGCGACGCCCTGGCGGTCTTCGACGTACGCGACCGGCTCGGCGAGGTCCGCGCGCCCACTCTGGTGATCGCCGGAGCGGACGACCCGGCGACCCCGCCGTCGCACGCGGAGGTCCTGGCCGAGGGCATCCCGGAGACCGAGTTGCTGGTCGTGCCGGGGGCCGCCCACCTGGCCACCGTCGAACGCCCGGACGTCGCGACCCCGGCGATCACCGAGCACCTGACCACCCGCTGGAGGACGGCATGAGCTACGACGACGGCATGCGGGTGCGCCGCGAGGTGCTGGGCGACGCGCACGTGGACCGGGCGCGGGCGCGCACCACCGAGTTCACCGCGGACTTCCAGAACCTGATCACCCGGTACGCCTGGGGGGAGATCTGGACCCGGCCGGGGCTCGACCGCCGGACCCGCAGCTGCATCACGCTCACCGCCCTGGTGGCGGGCGGGCACCTGGAGGAGCTGGCCATGCACGTGCGGGCCGCGCGGCGCAACGGGCTCACGACGGTCGAGATCAAGGAGGTGCTGCTGCAGACCGCGATCTACTGCGGGGTGCCGGCCGCCAACGCCGCGTTCGCCGTCGCCCAGCGGGTGCTCGCGGAGGAGGTCTCGGAGGAGGTCCCGGAGGACGCCTCATGACGCCTGGGAGGAGGTGAAGTCCTTCTCCCTGGGTACGGGTGCCTCACGAGCAGAGGAGGGACCTGAATGATCGAAATCATCCCCGTCGAGACCCCCTCCCTTGGCGACCGCGGCTACCTCGTCACCGACGGGAAGGTCGCCTTCGTGGTGGACCCGCAGCGGGACATCGACCGGGTGCTCCGCCTGGCCGAGCGGCGCGGCGTCGAGATCCGCCACGTCTTCGAGACCCACGTGCACAACGACTACGTGACCGGCGGGCCCGCCCTCGCCTCGGCCACCGGCGCGGACTACCACGTCAACGCGGCCGACCCCGTGGAGTTCGACCGGTGCCCGATCGAGGACGGCGACGTGGTCGAGATCGGCCCGCGCACGCGCCTGCGTGCCGTCGCCACCCCCGGCCACACCTTCACCCACCTGTCGTACGTGCTGGAGTGCCCGGACCGGCCGCCCGCCGTCTTCACCGGGGGCTCGCTGCTGCACGGCACGACCGGGCGGCCCGACCTGCTCGGGCCCGAGCACACCGGCGCCCTGGCGCGCGCCCAGCACGCCTCGGCGCACCGGCTGGCACGCGAGCTGCCGGCCGAGACCGGCGTCTTCCCCACCCACGGGTTCGGCAGCTTCTGCTCGGCCGCTCAGTCGGACGTCACCGAGTCGACCATCGGCAGGGAACTGCGGGTCAACCCGGTCCTGACCCGCGGCGAGGACGAGTACGTGAAGGCGCTGCTGGCCGGGCTGGACGTCTATCCGGCGTACTACGCGCACATGGCCCCGCTCAACCTGGCCGGGCCCGACGCGCCCGACCTGTCGCCGCCGCGCCACGCGGACGCCGCCGAGCTGCACCGCCGCCTGCGGGCAGGCGAGTGGGTGGTGGACCTGCGGTCCCGTACGGCTTTCGCGTCCGGCCACCTGGCGGGGACGCTCAACTTCGGGCTGGACGGCAACCTCGCCGTCTACCTGGGCTGGCTCCTTCCCTGGGGGACGCCGGTGACGTTGCTGGGCGAAACGCCCGGGGACATCGCGCGGGCCCAGCGTGAGCTGGCGCGGATCGGCATCGACCGCCCTGCCGCGGCCGCCACCGGAGGACCCGCCGAGTGGGCCGGCGACGACAAGCCCGCGTCCATGCCGTCGGCGACGTTCGCCGACCTGGCCGCCGTACGCCGCAGCCGCCCGATCGTGGTCCTGGACGTGCGCCGTGAGATCGAGTGGCGCGGGTCGCACCTCCCGGGGGCGATCCACATCCCGCTGCACGAGCTGCCCGCGCGGCTGGGCGAGGTGCCGGACGGCGAGGTGTGGACGCACTGCGCGAGCGGCTACCGCGCGTCCATCGCCGCCTCGATCCTGGCCGCCGCCGGGCGTGACGTGGTGGCCGTGCACGACGCGTACGACGGCCGGGCCGCGGCCGCGTAGAACACCGCGTAGTTCGGGCAGCCCAGCTCAGGCAGCCCAGCTCAGGCAGCGCAGTTCAGGCAGCGCGGATCAGCCGAGCGCGAGCACCGCGATCACGGTGCGGGCGGCCTGCCCGCCCTCCTCCTCGGCGATCTCCAGGGCGGTCGCGACGTCGAGGTCGTCCAGCAGGGCGCGCACCACCGCCCGCTCGCCCGTGCCGGAGGCCGCGGGCCGCCCGGCCGCGGTGCGGGAGGCAGCACGGTGGAGACGCTCCAGCCGGGCCTCGGCCTTCTCCAGGTCGCCGGGGCGGTAGTCCCAGTCGTCCGCCCACGGGTGGCCGAGGAGCAGCAGGCGTACGGCGCCGGCCGGATGGTGCCGCAGGAGATCGGCGGTGAAGACGAGGTTGCCCGCCGACTTGGCCATCTTGGCGCCGTCCACCCGCACCACCCCCACGTGCAGCCAGGAGCGGGCGAACGGCCGCACACCGGTCACCGCCTCGGCCATCGCGGCCTCGTAGGCGTGGTGGGGGAAGCGCAGGTCGGCGCCGCCCGCGTGCAGGTCGAGGGCGGGGCCGTACGTCGTCAGCGCCATGGCCGCGCACTCGGCGTGCCAGCCGGGCCGCCCGTCGCCCCACTCGCTCGGCCAGCCCGGCTCGCCCTTCGCCGACGGCCGCCAGACCGCGACGTCCGCCGGGTCGTCGCCGTCCGCCGGGTCGTCGCCGAACTCCGCCAGGAGGCGGGCCGCCTCCTCGGGACCGAGCCCGGCCCGCTCACGCACGCCCGCGCCGCGGAAGTACACCGCGCCGTCCCTCTCGTACGCGTGGCCCAGCTCCAGCAGGGCACGGGCGAGCGCCACCACCTGCGGCACATAGGTGTGCGCCCGCGGCTCGTACGTCACCGGGTGCACGCGCAACGCGGCCATGTCCCGGTCGAAGTAGAACTGCTGCACGGCGGCGAAGCTGTCGTAGGGGCGGCCGGCCCGGCGCGCCGCCGAGGTCAGCACGTCGTCCACGTCGGTGACGTTGCGGCAGACCTCGACGGGCACGCCCACGTGCCGCAGCACCCGCACCGCCACGTCGGCCCACACGAACGTCCGCGCGTGACCGAGATGGGTCGTGTCGTAGGGCGTGATCCCGCACACGTACATCCGGGCGCGGCCCACCACGGGCAGCGGCCGCCCGCCGATCGTCAGCATGAAACCCCCTTCATCCCGGGCGGAGGAACTCCCGCAGCCGATCCAGTGGCCACGTGTTGATTACCCGGTCGGGGGTGAGCCAGCCGCGCTGCGCGGTGCCGACGCCGTATCGCATCACGTCGAGGTGCGGCACGGCGTGCGCATCGCTGTCGATCGAGAACAGCACGCCCATGTCGGCGGCCCGCCGGACGAGGTCGGAGGGCAGGTCGAGCCGGTCGGGGAAGGAGTCGATCTCCAGCGCCGTCCCGGTGCGCACGCAGGCGTCGAACACCCTGGTCCAGTCGGCGTCCACCGGCTCGCGCCTGCCGATGATCCGCGCCGTCGGATGGCCGATGATCTTCACGTACGGGTTCTCGCAGGCCCGGATCAGCCGCCGGGTCATCTCCTCGGGCGGCTGGGTGAAGTGCGAGTGCACCGAGGCCACGCACAGGTCGAACCCGGCCAGGAACTCCGGCGGCCAGTCGACCTCGCCCTCCGGGCAGATGTTGAGCTCGCACCCGTGCAGCAGCGTCATGCCGTGGCGGGCGGCGCCGAGGCGGCGGAGCCGCTCGCGCTGGGCCAGCGCCTTCTCGTCGGTCATCCGCTGCATGAACAGGTTGGGCGCGTGGTCGGTCACCGCATAGTAGGCGTAGCCGCGCGCCGCGGCCGCCTCGATCATCTCCTCCAGCGGCGCGAGCCCGTCGGTCAGGTCGGTGTGGGTGTGCAGGTCGCCGCGGATGTCGGCCAGGGTCACCACCTTCGGCAGCTTCCCTGCGAGCGCGGCCTCGATCTCCCCGGTGTCCTCGCGCAGCGTCGGCTCGATCCACGGCAGGCCGAGCATGCCGTACACCTCCGCCTCGTCGGCCGAGGTGATCTTCTCGCCGGTCGCCACGTCGAACACGCCGTACTCCGACAGCTTCAGCTTGCGGTGCACGGCGATCTCCCGGGTGCGGATGTTGTGCGCCTTCGAGCCGGTGAAATACTGCAGCGCGGCGCCCCAGGAGTCCCTCGGCACCACCCGCAGGTCGACCTGCAGCCCCGCCGTCGTGCGGACCGAGCTCTTCGTGTCGCCGTGGGCGATCACCTCGGTGACGTACGGCAGCGTGGTGAAGGCCGCCATCAGGGCGGCCGGGTCCTTCGCCGTGGCCAGCACGTCGACGTCGCCGATCGTGTCCTTCATCCGCCGCAGCGACCCGGCGTACGCGCACCGCTCGCAGCCCGGCACGGCCGACAGCGCGGGCACGATCTCCTCGGCGACCGCCATCGCGGTGCCGATGTGCACCCGGCTGCCGGTCTTGCGCATCACCTCGATGCCGTGCAGCAGGTTCTCCTCGGTCTTCGGCCCGAAGCCGTGCAACCCGCGCAGGTCACCGGCGCGGATGGCGTCCTCCAGCTTCTCGATCGAGTCGATCCCCCGCTCCTGATAGAGCAGCATGGCCTTCTTCGGCCCGAGCGTGGGGATCGTGGTCAGCATGCGCACCCCGGCGGGGATCTTCGTCCGCAGCTCCTCGAGCCGGTGGATCGACCCGGTCCGCAGGTATTCCTCGATCTTGGCGGCGATCGACTCGCCGACGTTCGGGATCGCCCGCAGCTCGGCCGCGTCCATGCCGTCGATGTCGCGGCCGTAGCCGCCGACCGAGCGGGCCGCCTTCTCGTAGACACGCACCTTGAAGGCGTCGCCCCCGGTGATCGCGATCAGGTCGGCGTACTCCTGCAGCAGCCCGGCGACCTCCTCGTTGCAGCGTCTCATCACAGGCACCCCCAGGCCAGGCTGCGACGTGTCCCGGGGCCCCTTCCAGGTGCGGAGGTCCCCACCGGCTGTGACCGAAGGCCCAGGGACCGAAGGCCCGCGTGACCCAAGATCCGCCTGACCTTGTCCGGTTCGGCCGGAAGGCGACCATAATGGCGACCATGACGGAATCGGCGGCGAAGCCCGTGCGGCTGCCGGGCCGGTTGCTCGTCGCCGCGTTCGGGCTGACCGCCCTGCTGCTGATCTCTCCGGCCGCGGTCGCCGCGTCGGTGGTGCCGGCGTGGCCCGCCTGGACCCTGGTGGCCGCCGCGGGGCTGTCGTTCGCGGGAGCCGTGCTGACCACCCGCCTGGACCGCCCGGACGTACGGCCGGTGACGGCGGCGTTCGTCGGGCTGCTCGCGGCGGTCGTGGTGGCGGCGGCCCTGGCCTACCGGGAGGACGGCTGGCAGACGCTGTTCTCGCTGCTCGCCGTGGCCGTGGCGCTCGTGCTCCCGGTCAGGGCGGCGCCCGCGCTCGTCGCCGTCACGGCCGTGCTGGCCGCGGTCGTCCCGGTGCACAGCTCGGTCGGCGAGGCGCTGTGGGGCGCCGGGCTGACCACCTTCCTCGCCGGGATCACGACGTACGGCTTCCGCCGGATGGGCGAGGTGATCGCGGAGCTCGCCCGGACCCGGGAGGCGCTCGCCGTCGCCGCCGTCTCGGCCGAGCGCCTGCGCTTCTCCCGTGACCTGCACGACCTGCTCGGCCACACGCTCTCGATGGTCGTCGTCAAGGCCGAGGCCGTACGCCGGCTGGCCCCGCGCGACACCGAGGCGGCCGTGCGGCACGCCGCGGACATCGAGACCATCGGGCGGCAGGCGCTGACCGAGGTGCGCGAGGCGGTCACGGGCTATCGGGACGCGAGCCTCGCCTTCGAACTCGACAGCGCCAGGGCGGCCCTGGAGGCGGCCGGCATCGAGTGCGTGGTGAAGGAGTCGGGGCCCGCGCTGTCATGGGAGACCGACATGCTGCTGAGCTGGGTCGTCCGTGAGGGGATCACGAACGTCGTGCGGCACTCCGGCGCCCGGCGCTGCGTCATCACGCTGCGCCGCGACCGCGACCCGGTGCTGGTCGAGATCAGCGACGACGGCCCCGACGACGACAGTGACGACGGCATGGGCGGGAAGGACGGCAGCGGCCTGCGCGGGCTGCGCGAGCGCCTGGCCGTCGCGGGCGGGCGGCTGACCACGGCCCGCACGCCGCGCGGCTTCGTCCTCACCGCCGAGATCCCGCACGCGGGCGTGGACGACGACGACCGGAAGGACGGCCTGTGACCCGGGTGCTGATCGCCGAGGACCAGACGATGATGCGCGACGCGCTCACCGTGCTGCTCGACCTGGAGGACGACTTCGAGGTCGTCGCGCAGGTCTCCACGGCGGGCGAGGTCGTGCCGGCCGCGCTGCGGGTCGAGCCCGACGTGGCACTGCTCGACATCGAGATGCCCGGCGGCAGTGGTCTCGACGTCGCCGCGGACCTGCGGGACGCCCTCCCGGAGTGCGTGGTGGTCATCGTCACGACGTTCGGGCGGCCCGGTTATCTGCGCCGGGCGCTCGACGCGGGCGCCCGGGGCTTCGTGGTCAAGGACCGGCCCGTCGGCGAGCTGGCCCAGGCGATCAGGCGCGTGCTGGCGGGCGAGATCGTGGTCGATCCCGCCCTGGCCACCGCCGCCCTGAGCGCCGGGCCCAACCCGCTGACGCCGCGCGAGCGCGAGGTGCTGGCCGCCGCCGCGGACGGCTCGGCCGCCGCCGACATCTCCCGCCGCCTCTACCTGTCGGAGAGCACCGTACGCAACCACCTGTCGGCGTGCATCACCAAGACCGGCACCCGCAACCGCATGGAGGCCGTACGGGTCGCCCGCCACAACGGCTGGCTGTGACCCTCGGCGACCTCTCAGCGGCCGAGGTACTCCTCGCCGAGGGCGCGCAGGCGGGCGTGCGCGGAGCCGTACACGTCCGGGCCGCCCAGGTAGGCCTTGGGCAGCTTGGCCACCATCGTGTAGTTGGTGTCGCAGACGTTGCCGACCGGGGCCTGCCCGCCCTGGCTGACGAGCTGGTAGGCGTCCAGCTCGTCGAGACCGGTGAGGGAGGAGGTCCAGGTGACGAGGTCGTGCTGGCTGATGCGGTAGGCGTCCTCCAGCGGCCGGGCCGAGCCGGTGGACATGATGTGGTGGTCGTCCTCCAGCCGGGGCCACGGCGTGCCGACGCCCTTGATCAGCTCGACGGCGACGACGGTGTTCATCGCGGCCTCGACGGCCGTGCCGCAGACCTCGCCGTGGCCCTGCCGGCAGTGTCCGTCGCCGATGGCGAACAGCGCGCCCGGCACGTTGACGCCCAGATAGACGGTGACCCCGGCACGCAGCTCGGGGGTGTCCATGTTGCCGCCGTGGGCGTCGGGGGTGATCGTCATCCGCGCCTCGGCGGCGGCCGGGGCGACGCCCACGGTCCCGTGCATCGGGTCGAGCGGCATCTCGACGGCGAAGTCGCCCCGCCGGGCGCGGTAGCGCACGGTCCGCTTCCCGGCGTCCACCTCGTACATCCACACGACCTCCTCCAGCGGCGGCTGGAGGGTGGCGGTGGTGTGCGTGCTCGTCAGCGCCCCGAAGTGCGGGAACGTCGTGGAGACCGCCCAGTCGCGGGCGGGCTCGATCGAGACGAAGTGGAGGGCCAGCGTGTCGCCGGGCTCGGCCCCCTCGACGTGGAACGGGCCGGTGACCGGGTTCAGGTAGGGGAACTCGCAGACCTGCGAGGGAAGGTCGCCGGGGCCGCGCACCCGGCCGCCGAAGCAGTCCTCGGTGTACAGCTCGAGCACCGTGCCCGGGGCGACGGACTCGACGGCCGGACGACCGCCGAAGGTGTACGCCAGGTCGTCGGGACGGGGACGGTAGGACACGACGTTCACTCGGTGGCCTCCGGGGTGACGGCGGACAGGGTGGGGCGCCGGCCCATCATGTAGGAGCCGGCGAGGATCACGACGCCGATCGCCAGCCAGACGAATCCGAGCACCTGGGCGGCGATGCTGGCGTTGATCACGACGTAGAGCAGGATGAGGAAGCCGATCGCGGGGGCCACGAGGTGCCGCCACCAGTCACGGCTGCCGTTGCGGACGACGTAGTGGACGACGACCGAGACGTGCAGGGCGAGGAACGCGGTCATCGCGCCGAAGTTGACCAGCGAGCCGAGCAACCCGATGCCGTCGTCGCGCGTGCTCATGTACAGGCCGAGGGCCAGGGACACCGCGGCCACCAGGAACGTGGCGTTGACCGGCACCTTGTGCTTGGGGTGCACCTTGCGGAGGAACGCCGGGAGCTGGCGGTCGCGGGCCATGGCGAACAGCAGGCGGGAGGTGGCCGCCTGGGCGACCAGGGAGTTCGCGAACCCCCAGGCGACGGCGGTGGCGACGGCCGTGAGCACGCTCAGCCAGTGGCCTCCGGCGTACTCGGCGGTGTCGTAGAACGCGTTGTCGCCGCCGTGGGCGAGGAGCTCGGCGCGGTTGGGGGCGAGCAGCGCCGCCACCCAGGTCTGCGCGACGAACAGCGCGCCGGCCAGGACGAGGGCGAAGACCATCGAGCGGCCCAGGCGCCGGGTGCTCTCGCGGCTCTCCTCGGCGAGCATCGAGATGCCGTCGAACCCGAGGAACGACAGCACCGCCACGGACACGGCTCCGAACGCCAGCGGCCAGGAGAACGTGGAGGAGTCGAACAGCGGGCTGAGCGCGGCGCCGTGGCCCTTGCCCTGTGCCAGGGCGACGATCCCGACGATCAGGAAGATCGCGAGCACGATCAGCTCGGCGACCAGCATGATCTTGTTCATCCGGGCGGTCATCTCGATGCCGAGGTAGTTGACCACCGTGTTGAGCACGATGAAGGCGATCAGCCACACCCAGATCGGCACGCCGGGCACGAACGACGTCATGGCCGAGCTCGCCACGAGGTACAGCAGCGCCGGCACCAGCACGTAGTCGAGCAGGATCACCCAGCCCGCGAGGAAGCCGACCGGGGCGGCGATGCCCCGGCCCGCGTACGTGTAGACCGAGCCCGCCATCGGGAACGCCCGCGCCATCTGGGCGTACGACTGGGCGGTGAACGCCATCGCGACCATGCCGATCACGTAGGCGAGCGCCACCATCCCGCCGGACGACTGGAAGACGCTGCCGAAGATGCCGAACGGCGCGATCGGCACCATGAAGATCAAACCGTAGATGAGCAGGTCGGCGAAGCTGAGCGAGCGCTGCAGCTCTTGTTGGTAACCGAAGCGCTCGACGCTGGGCGCCGTTGGCTGTGGGGAGGACATGGATCCGCTCCTAAACGCACATGGGGGCAGAGCCGTACGATAGGGGCAATCCTTGAAAACGAAAAGGTTTCTAGTGGAAGTTTTACATGGGGTACATAAACGGCGTGACGACCTCGAAGTCCAGCCCGTCGGCCCTGGCGAGGTACACCCGCTGCCGCACCCGCCCCTCGGCCAGCGTGAGCGGGCCGCGCCCGGAGACGATCGTCGTGCCGTCGGCGACCGCCTCCACGGCGGGCACCGCCAGCGTGCCCGCGCGCCGGGCCAGGGCGGCCAGCATGAGCACACCCTCGTAGCAGCCGTGACCATGCCCGTTCAGCAGCGGCGCCTCCGGGCCGAACATCGCCGTGTAGCGCTCGGCCAGGGCGAAGTTGGCGGCGGTCACGATGCCGCCGAAGTACCCCATCGCGGCGTAGAGCCCGCCGGTCGTGTCGCCGCCCGTGGCGAGCAGCCCGTGCTCCTCCAGCGCGCCGCACAGCCGCGCGCAGCCGAGACCGCTGGCGGCGAAGGCCCGGTTGAACGCGATCAGGTCGCTGCCGATGAGCGTGAGCAGCACGGCGTCCGGCCGCGCCGCGGCCACCTCCTCGAGCAGCCGGTCCGTCGCGGCGGTGCCGGGCGGGACGAGCCGCTCCCCCACGACCGTCGCGGACCGGGCGCGCAGGTGCCCGCGGGCCGAGGCGTGCACCAGGCGGGGCCAGACGTAGTCGTTGCCGAGCAGGAACCAGCGCCGGGCCTTCCGGTGCCCGACCAGCCAGTCGATCCCCGGGGCGACCTGCAGCGACGCCGGCTCGCCGAGATAGTAGACGCCCGGACGCCGGGCGCCGCCCTCGTACGGCGGGGTGTAGACGAACGGGGCCGCGCCGCCGAGCGCCTGCTCGACCGCGATGCGCACGTCGCTGGCGTGCGTGCCGACGACGGCCTGGACGGCGCCGGAGAGCACCAGGCTCCGCACCTCCGAGGCGACCGCGGACGGACCACGGCCCCCGTCGACGAGCACGAGCTCGACCGGCCTGCCCAGCACTCCCCCGGCGGCGTTGACCTCCCGGGCGGCCAGCACGGCACAGTTGATCGCTCCGGGCCCGAGCAGACCGAGCACACCGGAGACCGGCACCACCAGCGCGACCCGGAGCGTGTCCGCGGGCAGCAGGTGTGCCTCAAGAGAGTCGATGACGACTGTGACAGGATCGGCCACGTGCACGAGTATCCCCCCACCGAACAGGTGACCGGCCTCGGGTCGTCGCTCGCCTATCTGCTGAGCCGGGCAGAACGCAGCGTCAACCGCGGCCTGGCCGCCGTGCTCGCCACCGAGGACGTGACCGTCGAGCAGTGGCGCATCCTGCAGGCGCTCGCGGACGGGCGCGGGCACTCGATGGGCGACCTGGCAGAGGCCGCGCTGATGCCCCACCCCACGCTGACCAAGGCGGTCGACCGGCTGGTGGACCGCGCGGTCGTCTACCGGGGACACGACCCGGCCGACCGCCGCAAGGTCGCGGTCTTCCTCGCCGACCGGGGCCGCGACCTGCTCGCCCGCCTGGAGGCGGGCATCGCCGAGCACCAGCGGGGGATCATCACCGCGTACGGCCCGGCCCGCACCGACCGCCTGATGCGCGACCTGGAGTCGCTGCTGGCCTCCCTGGAGGACTGACATCGAAGTGAGGTAGGCATGAGCACGTCCGGCACGGCACGACCCGTCGACCTGTTCGGCGCGGATCTGGTGCGCAACCCGTTCGAGGGCTACTCGCGCCTGCGGGAGCAGGCCCCGATGGTGCGCGGCTCCTTCCCCGGCCTGGACTCCCCCGTCTGGCTCGTCACGCGGTATGACGACGTCAAGACCGTGCTGGGCGACCGCAGGTTCGTCAACAACCCGGCCAACGTGCCGGGTGCGAACGTGCACAACATCCGCGAGCAGCTCATCGAGGCCCGGGGCATTCCCTGCGAGTACGCCCCGTACATCCTCGACAGCGTCCTCGACTCCGACGGCGACGACCACCTCCGGCTGCGCAGGCTCGTCTCGCGCGCCTTCACCGCACGCCGGGTGGCGGAGCTGCGGCCCCGGGTCCAGGAGATCACCGAGGACCTCCTCGGCAGGCTGCCCGGCCACGCCGAGGACGGCGTCGCCGACCTGATCGAGCATTTCGCCTACCCCCTGCCGATCACCGTCATCTGCGAACTGGTCGGCATCCCCGAGGAGGACCGCCCGCTGTGGCGGGAGTGGGGCAGGAGCCTGGTCTCACTCAGGTCCGGAGCGATGGCCGAGCCGCTGCGGCACATGGTGACCTACATCCGGGAGCTGATCGCCCGCCGCCGTGCCGAGCCCGCCGGAGACCTGCTGACCGGCCTGATCCGCGCCCACGACGAGGACGGCGACCGGCTCACCGACACCGAGATGGTCACCATGGTCCTCACGCTCGTCCTCGCCGGGCACGAGACCACCGCCCACCTGATCGGGAACGGCACCGCCGCCCTGCTCACCCACCCGGACCAGCTCGCCGCGCTGCGGGCCGCCCCGGAGCTGCTACCGCGCGCCGTGCACGAGCTGATGCGCTGGTGCGGGCCCGTCCAGGGCACCCGGATCCGGTACGCCGCCGAGGACGTCGAGTTCGGCGACATGACCGTGCGCCGGGGCGAGCCGGTGATGGCGGTGCTGGTGTCGGCCAACTACGACCCCCGGCGCTTCGACGACCCCGACCGGCTCGACGTCACCCGCGAGCCCGACGGGCACAAGGAGGTCCACGTCGGCTTCGGCCACGGCCTGCACTACTGCCTGGGCGCGGCGCTGGCCCGGCAGGAGGGCGAGGTGGCCTTCGGCGCCCTGCTGCGCCGTTATCCGGCGCTCGAACTGGCCGTCGCCCCGCAGGACCTCGACCGGCAGTTCCTGCCCTTCTCCTGGCGCCTCGCCCGTCTTCCCGTACGCCTGGGGGCGTGAGCGGACGTCAGGGGGACGTGCCGGGGACGGCCTGGCCGGCGATCAGCGGTTCGAGGGTGAGGCCCTCGTGCTCGCGCTGGATGGAGCGCATGCGCCACTGATCGGTGAACACGGCGAGCAGGGCCTGGTCGCGGCTGCGGATCAGCACCTCCGCGCCGCGCTGGCGCCGCAGCACCTCCGCGGACTCGGCGTCGGTGCGCAGGGCGAGGCCGTACTCCAGCCGGTCGAGCACGATCTCCGCGCCGAACTCGGTGGCCAGGCGCTGCTCCACGACCTCGAACTGCATGGGCCCGACCGCCGCGAGCACCGGGGCCTGGTCGCCGCGCAGGTCGGAGCGGAGCACCTGGATCACGCCCTCGCCGTCGAGCTGGTCGATGCCGCGGCGGAACTGCTTGGCCTTGGCGGTGCTGCGCGACCGGGCCACGGCGAAGTGCTCGGGGGCGAAGCTGGGGATGGGCGGAAACTCCACCGGCGTCCCCTCATAGAGGGTGTCGCCGGGCCGCAGCGCGGTGGCGTTCACCAGCCCGACCACGTCTCCCGGGTACGCCTCGTCGATGGTGGCGCGCTCCTGGCCGAACACCGACTGGGCGTACTTGGTGGCGAACGGACGGCCGGTGGCGGCGTGGGTGAGCACCATGCCGCGCTCGAACCGGCCGGAGCAGACCCGGACGAACGCGATCCGGTCGCGGTGGGCGGGGTCCATGTTGGCCTGCACCTTGAAGACCAGGCCGGAGAACGGCGCGTCCAGCGGCCGGTCCGCGCCCTCGACGTCCGGGCGGGGCGCCGGGGCGGGGGCGAGGTCGACGAGCACGTCCAGCAGCCGGGCCACGCCGAAGTTCGACAGCGCCGCGCCGAACAGCACCGGCGTGGACTCGTGCGCCTCGAACGCCTTCTGGTCGTGCTCGGCCCCGATGGCGGCGAGCAGGTCGGCCTCCTCCCCCGCGCGCACCCAGTCGGCCCCGAGCTCGGCGGCGGCCTGCTCGGGGGTCAGCTCGGTCTCCAGCGCCTTGGTCGCGCCGCCGGGCGTGCGGGTGTAGCGGACCGCGCGGCCCTGCAGCCGGTCGACCACGCCGTGGAAGTTCCCGGCCGCGCCGATCGGCCAGGTGACCGGCGTGGGACGCAGCCCGGTGCGCTCCTCGATCTCGTCGAGCAGCTCCAGCGGCTCCCGGCCCGGCCGGTCCCACTTGTTCACGAACGTGATGACGGGGATGCGGCGGTGGCGGCAGACCTCGAACAGCTTCATGGTCTGCGGCTCCATGCCCTTGGCCGCGTCGAGCAGCATGACCGCGCAGTCGACCGCGGCCAGCACGCGATAGGTGTCCTCGGAGAAGTCCGCGTGGCCGGGCGTGTCCACCAGGTTGAACACGTGGCCGCGATAGTCGAAGCGCAGCGCGGCCGACGTGATGGAGATGCCGCGGGCCCGCTCCATCTCCATCCAGTCGGACGTCACGCCCCGCCGCCCGGCCTTGCCGTGCACGGCTCCCGCCTGGGTGATCGCCGAGGCGTGCAGGGCCAGCGCCTCGGTCATCGTGGACTTTCCCGCATCCGGGTGGCTGATCACCGCGAACGTGCGGCGCCTGGCCGCCTCACTCGCGGCGGCGCTGGTGGCGGTGCTCATCGCCGCGTCCCCCTGTCGGCGCGGGCGCGGGTCGTCGTGATGCGGTCGTACGTGCAGGCCATCCGTGCTCCCAAACAGCATGAGGACGGTTGAGGTTACCGCACGCCGGAGGATGCGAAGGATCTAGACGGCCCGGCTCACTCGCCGGGGGACGTGAAACGGCGCAGCTCCCACGGATCGTGGGCGGAGAAGACCTCGACCTCGTCCGCGTGGTCGCGGACCAGGGCGCGCAGCCGGTCGCGGTTGCGCAGCCGCAGCTCGGCGTCGACCTGCGAGCCGGTCTGCACGAAATCGAGCAGCGGGTGCGGCTGCGGCTCGTCCGCCCGCAGCTCGCCGTGGTAGAAGTACGCGTCGCCCGCGTGCAGCAGCCACCGGCCGCCGTCGCGCACCGCCACCGCCGCGTGCCCGGCCGTGTGCCCGCCGAGCGGCACCAGCAGGAAGTCCGCCGGCAGCCCGTGCGGCAGCCGTACGCCGCCGAAGCCGAACCACTCCTCGCCCGCGCCGGTCTCGTACGTCTCCCACCGGGGCCCGTGGGCCCAGTGCGCCGGCCGGTAGCGCCTGCTGGGGGCCTCGGCGAGCGCCGCGGTCAGTTCGTCCTCCAGGACGTGCACCCGGGCGCCCGGGAAGTCCGGCAGGCCGCCGGAGTGGTCGACGTCGAGGTGGGTCAGCAGGACGTGCCGCACGTCGGCGGGCGCGTATCCGAGCCGCTCGACCTGCCGCACGGCGGTCTCGGCCGGATCGAGCACCGGCTCGACCATCTCGGTCCAGTCCGCGGCGAGCGAGCCCGCCGGGTCGCGGACGTCGCCGAGCCCCAGCCCGGCCTCCACGAGCACCAGGCCGTCGCGATCGGTCTCGACCAGCAGGCAGTGCGCCACCGCGTGCGCGGACGGCATGCCGTCGTCGATGGGCTCGAGCTTCCGCATCGAGCCGCAGTTGAGGTGATGGATCTTCATTCGGAGTCCTTTCGCGCAGCGGCATCGGCGGCGTCGGCGACCATGCCCCCGACCATGCCGCCGATCCGTTGCGTGACCGAGTGGATGACGGCGGCGTCGCGGCGCACACGGGCGAGCAGGAGCGCTCCCTGCAGCGACGACAGCACCAGGTCGGCGACCGCCTCGGGGTCGTCCACGCCGTGCCCGCGCAGATAGCCGGCCAGGCCGCGCAGCCAGGAGGCGTACGTCGTGTCGCAGGCCGACCTGATGGGCTCGCTGTCGCCCGCGGCCTCCAGCGCGACCGTGGCCACCGGGCAGCCCTCCTGGAACCCCGACTCCTCCAGGTCGCGGGCGAGCAGATCGCCGATCCGGGCGACTGCCTCGGCGGGGCCGGAAGCGGCGGCCACGGCCGCGGCCATGCGCTCGCCCAGCTCACCGCCCGCGATCGCCACCGCCTCGGCGGCCAGCTGCTCCTTGCCGTCGGGGAAGTGGAAGTAGAGCGAGCCCTTGGGCGCCCGGCTCTCCGCCAGCACCTGGTTGAGGCCGGTGGCGTTGTAGCCCTGCCGCTGGAAGAGCCCGGCGGCCGTGCGCAGGACCCGCTCGCGCGTGTCGTTCCTTCGCGTCATGCCGATCAGACTAGACCGGTCTACATAGTTTCGGCAAGATCCCCGTTCAGAGCGCGTCTACGGCGCCTGGTCCTCCCCGGCGAGCTGTTCGCCGAGGCCGGTGCGGCGGTAGGGCAGGCGGCGGCCGTCCCGTTCGCCGGTTATCAGGCCGGCGTCCCTGAGCGTGGTCAGGTGGTGCGACGCGGTCGCCGGGGCCAGCCGGAGGGCGGCGGCCACCTCCCCCGTGCCGGCCGGTTCCGCCAGCAGGGCGAGCACGGCCGCGCGGGTCGGGCCGAGCAGGGCGGCCAGCGCCGCCGGCGGTTCGGCCGGCGCGGGCCGGTCCCACAGCCGGCCGTGGCCGCGCGGCGCGTACCACAGGGCGCGTCCCGACGGGGTGCCGGTCATCGTGTACACGTGCGGGCCGGTGAACCCGGTCGGCAGCAGCGTGAGCGGGTGCCCGTCCAGGCCGAACTCGCCGTCCTTGTCGTACGCCAGCCGCAGCGCCCCGCCGTCCCAGTCGAGGCGCGGGTGCAGATCCGTCAGCAGCGCCCCCGGCCCGCGCTCGGCGGCCAGCAGCCCGCGGCGGGTCACCTCGCCCTCCGCGAGCGCGCGCAGCCGCGGCCAGCTCGGCGCGATCGCCGTCGAGAAGTAGCGCCGGATCTCCCGCACCGTCACGGCCAGCGCGCCCGCGGGGTCGGTCGCGAAGCGCTCGGTTTCCGGCGGCGCGCGGTGCCCGGCCCAGGCCCGTTCCACCTCGGACGCGACCCGGTCGAGCGGCGTGGCCGCCACCACCCGCAGCTCCTGCTCCAGGGTCGGGCGGGTGACGGGCGGCGCCGGGGTGAGGAAGTCCGGCACGTAACCGCTGGGGCCCGGGACCAGCGGACGGAGCGTGGTCAGTCCTCGCAGCAGCGGCTCGGCCCGGGCCGCCAGGACGCGGGGACCAGACGCGCCGAGCGGGAGCGCAGCGCGAGGCAACTGGCCACGACCTCCGCCATCGGGCTGTGCGCGAACCTGAGCCGCAGCAGGTCGGCGGGGGCGAGCTCGATCCGGATCACCCGTCCATTCGAGCATGCTCGAACGGTTAACGGACAGCGGCCCCGCGTTCCTACGGTCGGCGCATGGAATACACCCGTTTGGGGCGGACCGGCCTGCGCGTCAGCCGGATCTGCCTCGGCACCATGAACTTCGGCTGGCAGATCGGCGAGGCCGAGAGCCACGCGATCCTCGACCGGGCGCACGACGACGGCGTCAACTTCGTCGACACCGCCAACATGTACGGCAGCGAGACCGGCGACGGCCTGAGCGAGCGGTTCATCGGCCGCTGGTTCGGCAAGACCGGCCACCGCGACCGGATCGTGCTGGCCACGAAGGTGTACGCCCCGATGACCGACTGGCCGAACGACGGCGGGCTGTCGGCCCGGCACATCATCGCCGCCTGCGAGGCGTCGCTGCGCCGCCTGGGCACCGACTGGATCGACCTTTACCAGATGCACCACGTGCAGCGGGACACGCCGTGGGAGGAGATCTGGCAGGCCATGGAGACGCTCGTCGCCCAGGGCAAGGTGCGATATGTGGGGTCGTCCAACTTCGCCGGCTGGCACCTCGCCCGCGCCCAGTCCGCGGCCGACCGGAGGAACTTCCTCGGCCTGGTCTCCGAGCAGTGCAAGTACAACCTGCTCACCCGGCACGTCGAGCTGGAGGTGCTGCCCGCGGCGATCGAGCTGGGGATCGGGATCCTGCCCTACTCGCCGCTGCACTTCGGCGCGCTGTCCGGGGCGCTGCGCAAGCAGCGCGAGGGCGCGGCCGGTCGCAGCGTCCTGCACGCCCCCGAGCGGGTCGAGCCGCACCGGGCGGCGATCGAGGAATACGAGAAGCTCTGCGCCGATATCGGTGCGGAGCCCACCACGGTCGCGCTCGCCTGGCTGCTGTCGCGGCCCGGAGTGACCGCCCCGATCATCGGGCCGCGCACCCCCGGGCAGCTCGACCTGCCGCTGACCGCGCTGCGCACCGAGCTGTCCGCAGAGACCCTGGCCTGGTTGGAGGAGCTGTTCCCCCCTGTCGGCAACGGCGGCCCCGGCCCCGAGGCCTGGGCCTGGTGATCCCGCGCCCATGAGCCTCACCCAGTCGCGCACGCGGGGCGGTACGCGGGGCCGTACGCGGAGGCGGATGCGAGGCCGTACGCAGGGCCGTACGCGGAGGCGGATGCGGAGGCGGATGCGGGGGCGGCGGCCGGGTCCGTCGGCACACTTCAGGATGGAAACGCCCCCGCCCGGCGCTCGTCCGGCCTTTTCTGCCTTTTCTGCCTTTTCTGCCTTTTCTGCCTTTTCTGCCTTACGAGCCTTTCGGGCCGGTCCATGCCCTGCTCGATTTCCTGCCTGCCGCCTTATGTCCCGTACGTGCTTATGCCCATGTCCCGCAGGCGCGTTTTGCGGCTTTTATGACCCGCCTGAAGCTCCAACTTAGCCCCTCGGCGAGTTGCCGCTCACGGAAAATAGGTGAGAGAATTAATACAAGTTTTCGAATGACTTGAGGAGGGCGAGATGGATCTGTTCAATCCAGACCCTGATCGCTCTCGTCGTGCGAATAGTTTCGACGACGGCTGGTGGGATCGGTTGACCGCCAATTCCCCGCTGTGGTCGTCCGACGGTTCATCCGCCCACGAGCCCTTCCCCATCATCGGCTTCGAGCCCCCGCAGCGTGCGAGCCGTGCCGAGGACGAGGGCGACACTGGCGCTGATGGCGACGCCGATAGCAGCACCAGCGATGACGCCCCCGGTGCCGGTCAGGGCAAGGGCCGGTCGTCGTGGGTGGTGGTGGGGTCTGTTCGTGAGCTGACCCAAGAGCTGGCGCTGACCCCGCTTCCCGACGACGTGGATACCTGCCTGGCCGAGGCGGAGGAGTTGCTGTTCGCCCGTGACCGAATCACGAGTGCGCTGGCCGATCGGGTGGGGCGGGTGCATCGTGCGGGACAGGCCAGGCAGCATGGGCATGCCTCCACCCGCTGCTGGTTGCGCACCAGCGGGGGGATGACGGTGGGCGGTGCGGGCCGCCTGCTCACGTTGGGGGCGGAACTGCCGCGCCTCCCGGTGGTGCGGGAGAAGTTCGCTGCGGGTGACCTGGCGGCGGGGGTGGTGGAGGCCATCTGCGCCGCCGTCGCCGGGCTGTCCGACGAGCAGGCCGCGTTGGCCGAGCCGATCCTGGTGGAGCTGGCAGGAAAAGCCGGGGCGGCCGAAGTGGCCAAAGCCGGCCGCCACCTACGCGCGGTGCTCGACCCCGACGGCGAAGAACGCGACGAGCAGGCCGACTACGGGCGGCGCTTCCTGCGGGTCCGCACCAGTAAGGGCGGCGGTGTGGAAGGGGAGTTCTACCTGCCGCGTGAGGCCGGCGCCCGGCTGATGGCCTTGTTGCAGGCCTATGCCAAGAAGAGGGCGCAGGGGGATGACCGCCCGCTGACGGTACGCCAGGCCGACGCGCTGATCGCCCTGCTGGAGCAGAAGATCGCCACCGAGCTCCTCGTCGTGGTCAGCGCCGAATCCCTCCCCACCGACCCCGACAACACCGACACCAGCGACTCTGCCCCCGACGACGACGCCGACCCCGCCGCCGACCTTGCTGACGGCGAGGCCGACGACACCGTCTCCGACCCGATGAGCGGCCCCGGTCACGCGAGCGGCGCAGACGACCCCGACGACTTCGACGCTGCCCAGGCCGACGACACCAGCGGCTACGCCCCCAATGAGACCGGAAGCACCGAGGACCCGAGCCAGGGTGACGACACCGTCTCCGGCGAAATGGGCGGCCACGATGATGCGGGCGGCAGCGACGCCCCCGATGGCTCAGATGAGTTCGACACTGCCGAGGCCGCCCCCGCCACCGCCCCTGCCGCCGACTCCGCCATCGACCCTGCCCCTGGCTCCACCGATGCCACGACCGGACTTCGCGACAAGGAGTCTCGCGAGTATGGAGTCGGTGAGCGCGAGGCCGGTGGGCGGCGGCCCGGTGAGTGCGAGGCCCGTGACCGGCGGCCCAGCGAGCGCGAGCTGCGCGACACCGCGAGCACTGCCTCTGCCGACTGCGACATAGCGCCCTCGGAGGCGGCGCGGCCAGACCCTCCTCCCGAGGACGCCTCCCCACGTCACACCCACGCCGGGCCCCGGCCTGCGGGGGACTGCCGGCATGGCCAGGGCACGTGCCCGTGCGACGGCCAGGCGCGCTGCTCGGGTGCGACGCAGGCACCGGGGGCACCGGGGCCATCGGGAACGGCGCCCGGCGGGCCGGGACCGGAGCCGGAGACACCACCCGGGAGGGCATCGGGAACAGCACCGGGAGCCGGGCGAGGAACACCGGAGACCGCGCAAGGAGCGACGCAAGGCGCGTCACCGGGAGCAGCGCCGGGGGCGTCGGCAGGCGTGCTGCCCGGGGCACTGCTCGGACCAGCGCTGGTGGCATCGCTGGGGGCATCGCTGGGGGCGTCGGTGGGGATGGCGCCGGGGTTGTTGCCGGCGACCGGGCAGGTGCTGCCCGTCTCCAGCGTGCACCGCCTCGCCCGCACTTCCACTCTGGTGCGGATCGTCATGAACGCCGAGGGACAGGTCCTCGACATGGGCCGCAAAGTCCGCCTCGCCACCCCCGCCCAACGACGGGCCGTGTACGCCCGGTATGCCACCTGCTGGATCGACGGCTGCCCGCTCCCGGCGACCATGTGCCAGATCGACCACGCCGACAACTGGAGCAGCGGAGGGCTGACGGACCTGAAGCTGCTGGGCCCGGCCTGCCAGTTCCACAACCGCGACCGCTACCAGCACCCCGAGCGCTACACCCGCCGCAACGTAGGCACTGACCGCTGGGCCTTCACCTACCACCGCCTGGGAACAGCCCGGCGACTACGGGAATGAGGCGGGGGAGTGAGGAGGGGCGACGCACGGGGGGGCACCGACCGCTGGGCCTTCACCTACCACCGGATCGGGATCAGGCGGCGGTGCTACGAGAGCGACTGAGCCGCGCCGACCACGAAGGACTCCAGCCGGTGCAGCAGCGCGGCCATCTCGCTCTCGGGCAGGCGGGTGGTGTCGGCGTTCAGCTCCACCCCGAGCGTGCCCTTCCAGCGCATCAGGGCCACGCAGAAGTCGCAGCTGCGCTTGTCGGTGCCGGGGACACTCCAGCTCGGACTCCCCGTCCGCGCCGCCGCCGACACACGGGTCCTCGCCGGGGCGCAGGTCGTTGAAACAGCACGACGGGAACATGGGGACCCCCCGGTCGGCGCTCATCCGGTCGATCATCGCGTTCAGGGCCAGCGAGTCGAAACGGGCCCGCCGGTAGGACGCGAGAACCGCCGGATAGGCGCTCACGAGGGTCTCGGGAAGGCTCTCGCAGGGCCCGAGGGTGAACAACCCCAACTGGTTGAGGCTGGTGACCAGGTCCCGGCTCCGGTCGTTGAAGCGGTTGTGCACGATCGGGGTGATCGCGCACACCTCGTGGCCGGTCAGCTCGCGCAGCAGCACGGCGACCGCCACGAGCAGGACGGTGGCGGTGCTGACGCCGGCGCGGCGGGCCAGCACCTGGCCGGCGCGGTTGAGCCGGGGCGACGACAGCACGGCCCGCGCGTATCGCGGCGTCGCGCCCGCTCCGGCCGCTTCCGGGAACATGGCGGACGGCACGGTGTGCGGAGCAGCGTCTCCCACTGCGCGATCGCCCGGTCCGAACGGGCCGAGGCCATCGACTCGTCCCGCACGAGGTCGAGCAACTGCGACGGCGGCGGCCCCGCGATCGCGCCGCGGAGCAGCAGCATCCGCAGGTCGCGCACCACGACGTCGGCCGCGTGCCAGTCCGCGACGACGTGGTTGAGCACCAGCGCCACATGTGTGGCGGCGCCGTCGCAGACGACGAGACCGGCGCGCAGCGGCTGCTCGCCGTCGCCGAACGAGCGGCCGGCCAGGCGGGCGACGAGGTCCGCCGCCGCGCCGTCCGCGGCGTCGCGTGCCACCTCGACCGTCTCGATCGGCAGGGTCCCGGCCGCCGCCACCTCCTGGTACGGCCCCTCCGCGCCGAGCCGTACGAGCGATCGCAGGGCGTCGTGCCGGCCCATCACCTGCGCCAGGGCGGCCGCCACGGCCCGGGGACTGCGCGGGCCGCCCGCGCCCGGGACGGCGAGGAGCCGGGGCACGTTGAAATAATGCGCGTTGTCCGGCCCGACCTTCTGGATGGCCTCCCAGATGTCCCGCTGCCCCCATGCGAGCTCCGCCGTTCCGGAACGATCGGCGGCGAAGTCCACAGAAAGCCGCATGGCTCTCCTTTATCGAACGCGGGCGGGTGGATCCGGAAACGCTCCAACGAAGGCTAGGTTTGCGCTCCGCGCCGGTCAAGATTCGGCTTTGACCATTCGGGAAACGCTCTCACGTCACCCCCGGGATATGGGCCCGCCGAAAACAGGGCAAGAACTGCGCGTGAAAATCGCCGTCATCGAAGCGGAACTGACGGGAGTGAATTTCCCTCGTGGAACTTCGGCGCCCCTATCCTTTACCGCGGGGCGGCCGGCTGCGGGTGTTCACCGGTCCGTCCCGAGGACCAGGCCGCTGGTGGGCACGCCGGTGCCGGCGGTCACGATCACGTTGCGCACGCCTTCGGGCTGGTTGACGCTGGTGCCCCGCACCAGCCGCACCGCCTCGGCGATGCCGTTCATGCCGTGCAGGTACGCCTCGCCGAGCTGGCCGCCGTGGGTGTTGAACGGCAGCCGCCCGCCGAGCTCCAGGTTGCCCTCGGCCACGAAGTCCTTGGCCTCGCCGGGGGCGCAGAAACCCAGCTCCTCCAGTTGCGGCAGCACCAGCGGCGTGAAGTGGTCGTACAGGATCGCCGCGTCCATGTCGGCGGGGCCGAGGCCGCTCTGCGCGTACAACTGCCGCCCGACCAGCCCCATCTCGGGGATGCCGGTGATGCGGGGACGGTAGTAGCTCGTCATCATGTGCTGGTCGTCGCCGGAGCCCTGGGCCGCGCCGAGGATGACGGCGGGCGGGTGCCGCAGATCGCGCGCCCGCTCGGCCGAGACCACGACCAGCGCCTGCCCGCCGTCGGTCTCCTGGCAGCAGTCGAGCAGGTGCAGCGGCTCGGCGATCCAGCGCGACGCCTGGTGGTCTTCGAGCGTGATGGGCCGCCGGTAGAACCAGGCCGCCGGATTGGTCGCGGCGTGCGTCCTGTCGACCACGGCCACCCGGCCGAAGTCCTCGCTGGTCGCGCCGTACTCGTGCATGTAGCGGCGGGCGAACATGGCCACCCACTGGGCGGGCGTCGACAGGCCGAACGGGGTGAGCCACGCGTACGCCGCGCCCTCGGCCCCCGTGTCGGCCGGGTCGCCCGCCTGGCCGAGGCCGTAGCGCAACCCGGAGCGCTCGTTGAAGGCCCGGTAGCAGACCACGACGCCGGCGACGCCGGACGCGACGGCCAGCGCCGCCTGCTGGACGGTGCCGCAGGCCGCGCCGCCGCCGTGCGGGATGCGCGAGAAGAACGTCAGGTCGCCCATGCCGGTGGCACGGGCGACGTGGATCTCGGCGTTGGTGTCGGCGGTGAACGTCACCATCCCGTCCACGTCGGACGGCTTCAGGCCGGCGTCGGCGAGAGCCGCGAGCACGGCCTCGCAGGCGAGCCGGAGCTCGCTGCGGCCGGAGTCCTTGGAGAACTCGGTGGCCCCGATGCCGGCGATCGCCGCCGCGCCCGAAAAGCCGCTCATGTCACGTCCTTCGCGGGAAGCCGTACGGCGACGGTGCCGGTGACGTGGGCGCCCAGGCCGTTCTCGCCGCGTACGGCGATCTCGACCCGGTGGTCGTCGTCGTGCTTGGCGGTGACCGTGCCGGTCAGCGTCATCGTGTCGCCCGGGTAGTTGGGCACGCCGAGCCGGATCTTGATGGCCTTGACGACGGCGGCCGGGCCCGCCCATTCCGTGACGTACCGGTCGACCAGGCCGTTGGTGGTGAGGATGTTCATGAAGATGTCCTTCGACCCGCGCTCGGCCGCGAGGCCGGGGTCGTGATGGACGTCCTGGTAGTCGCGACTGGCGATCGCGGTCGCCACGATGAGCGTGCGGGTCAGCGGGATCGGCAGCGCGGGCAGCTCCTCCCCCACCGCCACCTCCTCGTACGTCCGCCCGTTCATGACACGACCCCGAGCTGCGGGCGGAACACGGGAAGCGACAGGCCGGGATCGGCGTCCAGCCAGTCGAGGACGACGGGCATGCCGATCTCGACCTCCCCCGGCTCCACGCCGACGAGGTCGGTGACGAGCCGCGTGCCCTCCTCCAGCTCCACGAGCGCGACGATCAGCGGATAGCCGAACGCCGGGTGGCGGGGGTGATGGTTGACCACGAAGCTGTAGACCTGCCCGCGGCCCGACGCCTCGGCGGTGTCCCACTCGAACGAGCCGCAGTGCGGGCAGCAGGGGCCGGGCGGATGGCGCAGCGTCCCGCACCCGGCGCAGCGCTGGATCACCAGCCGGTGCTCGCGCGCCGCCTCGAACCAGAACGCGTTGTCGCGGTTGATCACCGGCCGCGGCCGCGACGCCTTCGGGACCCGCTCGCCAGGGGAGGACGCCTTCGGCCGGAACCACAGCAGGCGCCAGCGCTGGACGGCGACGACCTCGCCGTGCTGGTCGGTGTAGGTGCGGACCGTCGTCACGAACCGGCCGGCGCCCAGCGCGGTGCTCTTCTCCGGGGAGATCGACTCCACCACCTCGCGGACGCTCACCCGGTCGCCGACCACCAGCTCGCGGTGGAACTCGAACTCCGAGTCGGTGGCCACCACCGAGGTGTAGCCGTCCTTCTCCAGCAGCGCGTACAGCTCCTCGGCCCCCGGCGCTCCGCCGGCGCCTCCCCCATCGGGAGCCCGGGCGTACCCGCGCATCGTCCACGCCTGGGTCATCGACGCGGGCGCGACGATCCCGGTGCGGCCGGTCGCGCGGGCGGCGTCCTCGTCGAGGTAGATCGGGTTGCGGTCGCCCATCGCCTCGGCCCAGTGCCGGATCATGGGCGCGTTCACCGGGTCGGGCCCCTCCTGCGGGGGAAGGATCTCCCGTCCGGCGAAGTCCTCGTAGGCGGTCATCGGTCCTCCACACCGGTCTGCACGCCGGTCTGCACGCTGTCCAGACGTTAGTCAGCGGGACCCGCCGGCGATCCGGCGAATCCCGCTGACCGGGAGCGGAGTGAGACCGAGTGAAGCGGAATGAGGCCGAGTGAGGCCGAGTGAGGGCCGGGTCAGGCGGGACCGAGCCGCAGGCTCTTGAACTCGGTCGCCTGGGCGGCGATCGCCTTCTCCGTGGGCAGGCGTTCCATCGACGACGCCCCGAAGAAACCCGCGATCCCGTTCGTGTGATCGAGCACGAACTGGGCGTCCTGCGGCTCGGCGATGGGGCCGCCGTGGCACAGCACGATGACGTCGGGGTTCACCGCGACGGCGGCGTCGCGCATCTCCTGCACCGCGGCGGCGGCCTCGTCGAGGGTGAGGGCGGTCTCGGCGCCGATGCTGCCGCTCGTGGTCAGCCCGACGTGGGGCACGAGAACATCGGCTCCGGCCTCGGTCATCGCCGCCGCCTGCTCCGCGTCGAAGACGTAGGGGGCGGTGAGCAGGTCACGCCGCCGCGCCTCCCTGATCATCTCCACCTCCAGCCGGTATCCCATCCCGGTCTCTTCGAGGTTCTGCCGGAACTTGCCGTCGTACAGCCCCACGGTGGGGAAGTTCTGCACGCCGGCGAAGCCCATCGCCTTGAGCTGGTCGAGGAACGGGCCCATGAGCCGGAACGGGTCGGTGCCGCATACCCCGGCCAGCACGGGGGTGTCGCGGACGACCGGCAGGACCTCCCTCGCCATGTCGACGACGATCGCGTTGGCGTCGCCGTACGGCAGCAGCCCGGCGAGCGACCCGCGACCGGCCATGCGATAGCGGCCCGAGTTGTAGATGATGAGCAGGTCGGCCCCGCCCGCCTCGGCGGCCTTGGCCGACAGGCCGGTGCCCGCGCCCGCGCCGATGATGGGCCGGCCGGCCCGTACGGTGGCGCGCAGACGTTCGAGAGCTGTCTCGCGGTTCATCTCAGTCTCCAGTTCAGCGTGCGGAGTCGGACGCACGGATGAGGCGGTGCAGCGCTTCCGCCGCGGCCCGGCCGAATCCCGGGTCGTTGATGGCGGCGTCCACGTCGTGGACGGGGACGCCGGTGTCCTTCAGGGCGTCCCGCAGCGCGGTGAAGCAGGCGGCGTCGGCGTCGGGGTCGGCGAAGGGCCCGCCTTCGACGTCGATCCCCGAGACGCCCTTCAGCGGCAGGAAGACCTCCACCGGCCCGGTGGCGCGGCCGAGCTTGCCGCCGATCCTGGCGCCCAGCTCGGCCATCTCCTCGCGGGTCGTCCGCATGAGGGTGACCGTGGGGTTGTGCACCAGGAACTTCCGGTCCGCGAACTTCTCCGGCACCGTGTCCCGGGGCCCGAAGTTGACCATGTCGAGCGCGCCGACGCTGACCACCTGCGGGATGCCGGCCCGCCCTGCCGCCTCCAGCCGGTCCGGTCCCGCGGTGAGGACGCCGCCGACGAGATCGTCGGCCAGCTCGGTGGTGGTCAGGTCGAGCACGCCGTCGAGCATGCCGGAGGCGGCGAGGGCCTCCATCGCCCGCCCGCCGGACCCCGTGGCGTGGAAGACCAGCACCTCGTATCCGAGGGCGGTCAGGTGGTCGCGGGCCTCGTCGACGGCGGGCGTGGTGAGCCCGAACATCGTCGCGCCGATCAGCTTCCGGTCGTCGCCGGTCCCCGTCTCGCCACGGACCCGGGCGTACCGCTGGGCCATCCCGGCCATGGCGGCGGCGGCGTTGCCGAGCACCGCCCGCGAGAGCCGGTTGATGCCGGAGATGTCCACGACGGAGTACATGAGCGTGACGTCCACGTCTCCGACGTACGGGCGGACGTCGCCCGAGGCCATGGTCGAGACCAGCAGCTTGGGCACACCGACGGGCAGGGTCTGCAGCGCCCGGGCCGCGACCGACGAGCCACCGGAGCCGCCGATCGCGAGCAGGCCGTCGAGGCGGCCCTCGTCGTACAGCCGGCGGACGACCACGGCGGCGCCGGTCGCCATCGTGTCCATCGCGGCGCCGCGGTCGCGGCCGGCGCGGAGCCCGTCGAGGTCGGCGCCCGCCGCCCGGGCCACCTCGTCCGCGCCGACGTCGGCGTGCTCCGCCCCGGCGGCGAAGGTGCCCACGTTCACCAGGAGCACGTCGCAGCCCGCCTCTCGCAGCCGGTCACGGACCCAGAGGTACTCCTCGGTCTTGGTGTCCAGCGTTCCCAGCAGCACTACCGTCGCCACCGCGGCCTCCTGTCGTCGTCGACCTGCCCGTACGGTCGAGAATGTCCGGCAGCGGCCGAACCGGCCAGGCCAATCACGCAGAATTGGTCCACGCGTACAGGGGGACGGTGAGATGGCACGCGCGGAACATGTCGACAGTGCCGCGTTGGCCCGCCTGCTCGGGGGCTGGCGGGCGGACGACATGCCGCTGCCGCACGCCCTCGCGGACGCGCTCGACGAACTGGTCGCCGGCAACGTGCTGGTCGAGGGGGCCGCGCTGCCGCCGCAGCGCGCGCTGGCCGCCGCGCTGGGGGTCTCCCGCGGGACCGTCGCCGAGGCGTACGCGGAGCTGGCCGCGCGGGGGCGGCTCACGTCACGGCAGGGATCCGGGTCGCGGGTCCGGCGCGACCGCAGCGCGGGCGGCGGCGACCACGTCGTCGACGGACGGCTGGCGTCCTTCGGCAGCACCCGCCGCCTGGCCGAGCTCGACCTGTCCAGCGGCGCCCTGCCCGCCCTGTCGCTGGTGCGGGAGGCCGTGTCAGCGGTCGACCTATGCGAACTCGACGTCTATCTCGCCGGCGACGGCTACTACGCGGCGGGGCTGCCGCGTCTGCGCGCGGTCGTCGCCGAGCAGTATCGCGCGCAGGGGCTGCCGACGGAGGCGGATCAGATCCTCGTCACCTCCGGCTCCCAGCAGGCCGTCTGGTTGTGCGCGTCGTCCCTGGTGACGCCGGGAGACGAGGTCCTGGTCGAGGAGCCGGGCTACCGCGGCGCCATCGAGGCGTTCCGTACGGCGGGGGCGCGGCTGACGGCGGTGCCCGTGCGGGCGGACGGCCTCGACCTGGATCACCTCGACCGGGTGGCGCGCCGGGCCGCTCTGCTCTACTGCCAGCCCGCCGCGCACAACCCCACGGGGATCAGCCTGCCCGCGGCGGCCAGGGAGCGGCTCAACGAGATCGTCGGCAGGCACGGCCTGCTCACGATCGAGGACCGTTCCTGCGCCGACCTCATCCTCGACGACCGCGGGGTGCGCCCGCCGCTGCCCGATCCGCCCGGCCCCGGCCTGGTGATCCGGATCGGCACCGCGTCCAAGCTGCTGTGGGGCGGGCTGCGGGTCGGGTGGATACGCGCGGAACGCCCGATGATCAAGCGGTTGACGCAGGCCAAGGCGGCGCTGGACCTGGCCGCTCCGGTGCTCGACCAGATGGTGACCGCCGAGCTGCTGACGCAGGCGGACCGGGCCCGGCGGGAGCGCACGCGGCGCCTGCGGGCCCATCTCGCCGACGCCGTGGCGGTCCTGGCCGAACGCCGCCCGGCGTGGCGGTGGACGCCGCCGAGCGGCGGCACGGCGCTGTGGATCGACACCGGGACCGACGCCGTCGCTCTGGCCGAGCGCGCTCGCAGGAGAGGCGTGCTGGTCACCGCAGGCCCGGCCTTCTCCCCCGCGAACGCGCAGCGCTCCCGGATCCGGCTGCCGTTCTGGCGGCCCGTGGACCAGTTCGCGCAGGCGGTCGACCTGCTCGAATGAGCGACGGCGCCGGTCACAGTGTCATCTCATCCGGGTCATCTCATCCGGGTCATCTCAGTGCCGGGTCACCTCAGCGCTGATCGCGGGCCTCGGCGGCGAGCAGGCGGCGCCGGTGGTCGGCGAACACCTCGTCATTGGACGAGACGGTGGCACCGGGCACGGTCGGGGAGACGAACGTCGGCACCACGACGCCCCGGCCGGCCAGCACGGCGGCCGTACGGGTCACGATCTCGTGGCTGACCACGCTGGCCACCACCGTCGAGGCGCCCCCTGTCGGACGGTCCCAGCCGTCCACCTCGATGATGGCGTCCTGCACCGGCACGCCGGTGTCGATCGTGACGTCGCAGATCTCCGCGATCCGCTTGCCGCTGGAGTGCTCGGCCGGGCGTTCCAGGTTGGCCACCGAGGTGACCGCGACGGTGAACAGCCCGCGCTCGGCCGCGTACATGGCCGCCTCGACGGGCGCCGCGTTCCTGCCGCCGTGGCTGTAGACCACCATCACGTCGCCGGGGGCGAGCGGCTCGTGGTCCAGATACTGCTTGATGTATCCCTCGGTGCGCTCCAGCCAGAGCAGCTCGCGCACGCCGCCCGGCCCCAGCACGTTGTGCCACATCAGCCGGGGATCGGTGAGCGGGTGGATGCCCGCGAAGCTGCCATACCTGGGGAAGGCGTCCATGGTGGGGATCACCGAGTGGCCGCTGCCGAACAGGTGGATCAGGCCGCCGTTCTGGATGGCGTCCGCGCTGCGCTCGGCCACGGTCGCCAGCGCCTCCTCCTGTGTGGAGGCGAGCCGGTCAAGGATGGTCATCAGGGTTCGGGTGTAACTCACGGACGTTTCCTTTCATGGGGTCCGCAGCGCCAGCCGCACGCGGTATCGGTCTCCGCGCATGACGCTGCGTACGTGTTCGAACGGGCCGTGGGCGTCGAAGGTGAGGCGTTCGACGTAGAACGCGTGCGCGCCCGCGGCCACTCCGAGGGTCGCGGCGTCCTCGTCGAGGACGCCGCCGACCGTGAAGGTCTCGACGGCCTCGCGCGGGACCAGCCCGTACTTCTCGTTGAGGGTCTGGTAGAGCGACCGGTCGGTGAAGTCGATGTCGTCGATACCGGGGAACCGGTCGAGCGGGAGGAGCGCGGTCTGCACGCCCACCGGCCGGGTGCCGTCGGTCCTGAGCCTGCGCAGCCGCAGCATCCGGGCGTCCGGCGGCAGCTGCATCTCGGGGGGCAGGTCCTCCTCGCCCGCCGTGACGACCGACTGGCCGAGCACCCGCGAGCCCGCGCTGTGGCCGAGCTGCGCGAGCTCGGCGGTGAACGACGTCACCCACCGCGCGCCGGCGGTCAGGCTCGTGTCGCGGACGAAGGTGCCCCGGCCCTGTTCCCTGACCAGCACCCCGCGGTCGACCAGCCGGGCCACCGCCTGCCGGACCGTGACGCGGCTCACGCCGTACGCCTTGCCCAGCTCGTCCTCGGTCGGCAGGCGCTGGCCGGGCACCCATTCGCCGGCGTCGACGCGCTGCTGGAGGCTCCGTTCGACCTGCAGATAGAGAGGGACACCCGAGGTGGGGTCCAGCCCCTTCACGATCACCATTCCTCCGTTCTGGCGATGAGGAGTGCCCCCACGACGCCCGCCCGGGAGCCCAGTGCGGCGGGCCGCACCGGCACCCGGCGGCCGTCGGGTGAGGCGAACCTCGCGACGTGCCGCTGGAGCGGAGGGCCGAGGACGTCCATCGCGTCGGCCAGCCCGCCGCCGATGAGAATGATCTCGGGATCGATCGTGCTGGCGACAGCCGCGACTCCCCGGGCGAGGCGGGCGGCGTACGCGTCGAGCGCGGCGCACGCCCGCTCGTCTCCCGCGCGGGCCGCCGCCATCAGGGCGGGGCCGTCGCGCAGCGACGAGCCGGACGCGGCCCGCTCGAACGACCCGTGAACAGGGCCGTGAACAGGGCCGTGAACAGGGCCGTGAACAGGGCCGTGAACAGGGCCGTTGAGAGGGCTGTCCGGCACGTCGGCGGGCAGCCAGCCCCACGAGCCGGCGCTGCCGTGGACGCCGCGCCAGATCCGGCCGTCGATCAGGAGGGCGCCGCCGATGCCGGTGCCGACGGCCAGCAGCACGGCGGACCTGGCCCCCTTGGCCGCGCCTTCGGCGGCCTCGGCGAGCAGCGTGAGGTGGCCGTCCAGGGCGAGCCGTACGGGCGCGCCGAGGCGGGCCTCCATGTCCTCCCGCAGCGGGCGGCCCTCCAGCCACGGCAGCGCGGGGACGAACACCGGCCGATCTTCCCCGGAGGTCCCCGGCAGGCCGATCCCGACTCCGGCCGGCCGGGCGATTCCCGCGCAGAGCGTGGTCACCTGGGCGAGGAACGCGTCGTAGGAGCCGGCCACCGGGGCCGTGACGAGCTCGCCGCGTCCGTCCGGCGTCTCGGCCAGGACCCGTACGGAGGTGCCGCCGACGTCGATGCCGACGTACGTCGTCATCCCTTCACCCCCGTCCGGGAGATGCTCTGGACGAACACGCGCTGGGCGAGCAGGAACACCACGATCGTGGGCACGCTGGCGATCAGCGCCCCGGCCATGACCACGTTCTGGTACTGCACGCTCGTGCTGTAGGACAGCAGGCGGCTCAGCGCGAGGACGACGGGGAACTTGTCGTCCGACTGCAGGATCGACAGCGGCCACAGGAAGTTGTTCCAGTAGAAGACGAAGGCGAAGATCGCGAGGCTGACCAGCGCCGGGCGCAGCAGCGGCGTGACGATCTGCCAGACGATGCGCCCCTCCGAGGCGCCGTCCAGGCGGGCGGCCTCGATCAGCTCGTCGGGGACGTCCGCGATGAACTGCCGCATCAGGAAGATGCCGAAGGCGTTGGCCAGCCAGGGCAGCATCACGCCCATGTAGGAGTCGGCCAGGCCCATCGTGGAGACCAGCCAGTACAGCGGCACCAGGGTCACGATCGGCGGCAGGAACATCGTCGCGACGACCGACCAGAAGAGCAGGTCGCGGCCCCGGAAGCGATACTTCGCGAACACGAAGCCCGCCATGACGCTGGTCACCAGCACCGACAGCGTGGAGACCCCGGCGATCAGGACGCTGTTGGCGAAGGCGCTGCCGAAGGGGACGGCCTGGAAGACCTCGCCGAACGCGGAGAACGTCACGTGCGACGGGAACCAGGTCGGCGGCGCCTTCTGGAGCTCCTCCGGGCCCTTCAGCGCCGAGATCACCATCCAGTAGAGCGGGAACAGCGGCACCAGGATGACCAGCCCGAGCGCGAGCGCCGTGGCCGCGCGTGCCGTGCGCCTCATGACCGTCCCTCCGCCGCCGTACGCCTGCGCATGGCCGCGAGGACGACTCCCGTGACGGCCACCAGCACGAGCAGCAGGCTGAAGGCCATCGCGCTCGCCTGGCCCGCCATGCCGTTCTGGAACGCCGCCCGCTGGATCGCGTACGACAGGACCGTGGTGCTCTCGGCCGGCCCGCCCTGGGTGAGGATGTAGACGGGGTCGAAGACCTGGATCGCGTTGATCGCGGCGATCAGCACGATGAACGTCGTCGTACGGCGGAGCAGGGGCAGCGTGACGCTGAACGTCTGCCGCCAGAAGCCGGCGCCGTCGATGCGGGCCGCCTCGTACACGTCGTCGGGGATCTGGGTGAGCCCCGCGATGACCAGGATCGTGTAGTAGCCGGTCATCTGCCAGACGTGGAAGATCACCAGGGAGAACAGCGCGGTCCCGGGGTCGCTCAGCCAGGCGGGCGAGTCGATCCCGAGGGCGCCGAGCGCCTGCGAGATCGGGCCGTAGTCGGGCGCGTAGAGCGCACCCCAGACGATCGCGATGGCCACCGTGGGGATCACGTAGGTCGAGAACAGCGCGGCCCGCGCCACCGCCTTGCCCGCCGTCTTCGGGAAGTAGAGCAGCATCCCGAGCGCCAGGGCCAGCGGAACCGTCGTCACCAGGACGAGCACGACGTAGACCAGGGTGTTCCCGAGCGCGTTCAGGAAGTCGTCGCTGTGCAGCAGGTCGGCGTAGTTGCCCAGGCCCCGCCACGTCATCTGCGTCAGCGGCGTGTACATCGACCAGTCGTGCAGGCTGATCCAGAAGGTCAGGGCGATCGGCACGGCGACGAACAGGACGATCACCGCCATCGCCGGCGAGAGGAAGGCTATCGCCGCCCCTCGCCGGGCGTGCCCCCGAGCAACGGTCATGCCCCGGCCTTGGCCAGGATGTCGGCGACCTCACTCTGCGCCGCGGTCATCGCCTGCTGCGCGGTCTCCTTGCCGAACACGATGTTCTCGATGTGCTTCTGCACGGCCTGGCTCATGGCCTCGCCGCCCAGCACCGTCGGGAACGGCTTCGCGTTCGGCAGCTCGGCGACGTACGCCGCGATGAACGGGTCGGACAGGTCGGCCTTGTGCGCCGTGAGGTCGCTGGTCCTGCTGGGCAGGATGCCCATCGACATCAGGATGTCGCCCATCGCGGACGAGCCGCTCTTGCCGCTGTCGGGTCCGTTGAGGAACTGGAGGAACTTCCACGCCGCGTCCTGCTTGGCGGGCGAGGCCTTGCCGTTCACCATCGTCAGCCAGGAGTAGGACACCCCCGCCGAGGCCGTGCCGTCCGGGCCGACCGGCACCGGCGCCACGCCGACGTCGGAGTAGCGGTCGCCCATGGCCTGCTTGAGCGCGCTCTGCCACCAGTTCGCCATGATGATCATGCCGGTCTTGCCGTTGACGAAGTTGTCGAGGTAGGGCCCGGTGGTGTTGGCGTTGGCGCTGCTCATGGACGGCTGGGTGGCGCCGCTCTTGATCAGGTCGGCGTAGAGCTGCGCGGCGGCCACGACCTTCGGGTCGTCCAGCTTGGGCGTGCTGCCGTCGAGCAGCTGCCCGCCGTTGGAGTCCACCAGCGACAGCCAGGGGTGGACGGCGCCCGAGGCCCAGCTCGTGATCACGCCGAAGCCCTGCTGCGTCACCTTGCCGCCGTCGCGCTTGGTCAGCTTGGCGGCGTCGGCCTTCAGCTCGTCCCAGGTCTTGGGCGGCGCGGGGATGCCCGCCTCGGCGAACAGCTTCTTGTTGTAGTTGAGCGCGTAGAGGTCGACCTCGTTCGGATAGCCGCGCACCTGGCCCTGCTTGGTGACGTCGTCGACCATGTTGCCCGGCCAGGCGGCCTTGACGTCCGCGGCCACGTCCGAGGGGGCGGGAGCGGCCAGGCCGTCCCGCACCAGTTCGGGCAGCCAGAGGTCGTAGATGCCCGCGATGGTGGGGCCGTTGGGGCTCGCGCCCTGCGTCCTCAGCGTGCTGAGCAGGTTCGCGAACGGGACCGCCCGGATGTCCACCGTGACATCGGGGTTCTTGGTGTGGAACGCGGCGGCCGCGGCCTTGAGCGCCGTCACCTGTTCGGGTCCCCAGTGGGTAAGGAATGAAATCGTCTGCGGTCCGCCGGCCGCTCCGTTGTCCGCTGAGCCGCCGCATCCGGCGAGCGCGAGCGCCAGCACGGCACCTAGTGAGATCGCTCCGACAGTTCTCAAGGGGGTCTGCCTCCTCCCCGCTGTACGCCGCCGCCGACCGGGCGTCGTTACATCGTTAGGTTGTTATAACGAATTTTTGCCGCGAGGGGAAGGGCTGCGGGCGAGGACGTGAACGAGCGAGCGGCCCGGCGGTTGCCGCCGGGCCGCTCTTTCACCTCTGCCGGGTCACCGCATGACGAAGCGCTGGGCCGCGGTGCCGTTGCAGTCGTAGATCTGCAGGCGGGTGCCGTTGCCGGTCGCACCGCCGGGCGAGTCGACGCACCGGCCCGACTGGGGGTTCTGGATCGACCCGTCGGCCCGCAGCACCCAGTTCTGCGCGCCGGTGTTGTTGCAGTCGTAGAGCTGCAGCGGGGTGCCGTTGGCGGTGCCACCCGACCGCACGTCGAGGCAGCGGCCGAGGGTGCGCAGCGTCTGCCCGCTCCAGGTCCAGAACTGGTCCTTGGCGTAGGACTGGCAGTCCCACAGCTGCACCGCCGCGCCGTTGCCGCCGGTGTCGTCGCCCGCCACGTCGACGCACTTGCCGCCGGGGCCGATGATGTTCGCGCCGGACGGGCCGCCCGTGCCCCCGCCGAAGCTCCCGATCGTCATCCCGGCCGACGACGGGTTGGGCTGGTCGATGACCGGGGCGAACCCGCCGACGTCGTCGTAGGAGAAGCCGTAGGCCAGGCCGTTCAGCGAGTGGGCGTGGATCGTCTTGCTGAACAGGTTCGACGCGGACTGGCCGTAGAACTTCGTGGCGTCCGTCGTCGGCTGGGTGTCGTACATGACCCGGCCGGTCGTCGAGAGCGTCGCGCGGTTGAGCGCGGCGCAGACCCGCGCGCCCACCGCGAGGATGGCCGCCTGGTCGGGCTGGTTCGGCGGCTGCATGCCGCCGGCGCACGCGAAGACGTCGCTCGTGGCCGGTTTGGTGAGCGTGCCGATGACGGCGCCGGACGCGTTGCGGAACGTCCAGTTCGCGCCGCTTGTGGTGCCGGTGAAGGTGCCCAGCGACGTCTGCACGGTCAGCGGACGCGTCGCGTAGTAGGACCACACGCCGTTCACGTAGGAGTCGAGGTACGTCGAGGGGAACAGGCCCTTGGCGATGGCGTGGACGGGTGCGAGCACGCGCAGCGGGAGGCCGTCGGAGGCCCGGGTCGTCGTCAGGGCCGACCACGGCGACCCCAGGCCGGCGAACGCGTTGAGGATGGCGGCGCGGTCGCCGGCGATGCCCTGCGTCTGGGTGTTGCCGGAGGCGTCGGTGACGCCGACCGTCAGCGGGAAGCCGAACATGTCGACGGTGGTGGAGTTGATGAAGATGCCCGCGCCGCCGTTGCTCGTCCGGGCGAACTCGGCCCAGTCGTAGAGGATGCCGGCGTTCGGGTCGCTGTCGACCCAGGGCGCGGGCTCGACCAGCCCGTTCGTGGTGAGGAAGAAGCGCAGCTTCGCGCCCATCGACACGTAGACGCGGCCGCCGGACAGGTTCGGCGGCAGCGTGACGGTCGTGCGGGCGCCGGTGCCCGGCCCGGGGATCGCGATGTCCGGCGCGGGAACCGGCCCGTTGGGGATCGACGAGGGGAAGGAGTAGGCGCGCCACGTTCCCGAGGCGTCCACATAGCCCTGCTGACCGGTGATCGAGTTGCGGGCGACGACATAGACGTACGTCGCGTCGCCACGGCCGGAGTTGTTGGTGATCGTGAAGGGCAACTGCGTGACGGCGGCGTTCGCCCGCTGCCCGGCGGCGAGGACCACCGCCTGGGCCAGCAGGACGACGGCGAGCAGGGCGCGCCGCCATCGCCGCGACGACATGTGCATCTCTCGGCTCCTCTGGGGGGTGAAGGGCGTAGACGAGCTGTGAGAGCGCTCTCAGACAAGTAACTTTACTGTTAACTGACCACCCGTCAATAGGCATCTGACACCTGTCATGCCGCCGCCGGGAGCCGAGCCCGCTCGGGAGAGCGCTTTCCGATCCGGTTGCTCAGACGCGTTCGATGACGGTGGCCGTGGCGTGCGCGCCGCCGGCGCACATGGTCACCAGGGCGGTCGAGCCTCCGGTGCGCTCCAGCTCGCACAGCGCCTGGGTGAGCAGGCGGGAGCCGGTCGAGCCGACCGCGTGCCCGAGCGCGATCGCGCCGCCGTTCACGTTGACCCTGTCCATGTCGGCGTCGAACGCCCGCGCCCAGGACAGCACGACCGAGGCGAACGCCTCGTTGACCTCGACGAGGTCGATGTCCGGCAGCTTCATGCCTGCCTTGCGCAGCACGTGCCGGGTCGCGTCGATGGGCCCGTCGAGGTGATAGCAGGGATCGGAGCCGACCACGCCGGAGGCGACGATGCGCGCCCGCGGGCGCAGCCCGAGGTCGCGCGCCCGGCCCGCGCTCATCAGCAGCACCCCGGCCGCGCCGTCGCTGATCTGCGAGGAGTTGCCCGCGGTGTGGATGCCGCCCGGTATCACCGGCCGCAGGCTCGCCAGTGCCTCCCTGCCGGTGTCGCGCAGCCCCTGGTCCCTGGTGACGACGGCGGTCTCCCCCGTCGGCCCCTCCGGTCCCGTCACTGGCGCCTCCACCGCGAGGACCTGGCCGTCGAACCTGCCTTCCGCCCACGCCCGCGCGGCGCGCCGCTGGGAGCGCAGGCCGAGCGCGTCGGCGTCCTCACGGGTGATGCCGCGCCGCTGCGCGATCCGCTCGGCCGCGGTGAACTGGTCGGGCAGGTCCAGCGACCAGGACGGCGGGAACGGGCTGCCAGGGCCCGCGGTGACCGCGGCGCCGAGGAAGACCCGGCTCATCGACTCGATCCCGCAGCCGATGCCGACGTCGATCGCCCCGGCCGCGATCAGCCCGGCGACCAGGTGGACGGCCTGCTGGCCGGAGCCGCAGGCACAGTCGATCGACGTGCAGGCCGTGGTGTACGGCAGGCCCGCGTGCAGCCATGCCTGGCGGGTGACGTTGTTGGCCTGCTCCCCCGCCTGGGTGACGCAGCCGCCGATCACCTGCTCGACCGTCTCGGCGGCGAGGCCGTTGCGCTCGATCAGTGCCCGGTGCACCACGCCGAGCAGCTCGGCCGGGTGCAGCCCGGACAGGGCGCCGTACCGCTTGCCGACCGGTGTGCGCACCGCGTCGACGATGACGGCCTCGAACGGGGATGCCACCTTCAGCGTCATGAGGAGAGGCTAGAAATCTTCTCCGGTGCGGACACGTCCAGGTCCCGCTCAGTGGTGCGTGCCCGCGATCGCGAAACAGGGACCGGAGTCAGGCATGAGCGGACACCTCCACCATCGCGAGCACGTCGACGGTCACGCCGACGCGGGCGGCCGCCTGGGTGGCCTGTGCGATGTGGTCCTTGAACGCGCGTGCGTGCGGCTCGGTGTCGAAGACCGCGACCGTGTGCATCTTGCCGGTCTGCGCGTCCCGCATCCAATAGCCGCTGACGAAGCCCGGCCGCGCGGCGGTCTCGGGCACCACGGCGGCGCGCAGCGCCTGTTCCTGCTCGGCCCGCCGGCTCTCGTCGGCGGACCAGATCCCTACAACCGCGTGCATGGCCCGCACGCTATGGCCGGGACCGGCGCCGGGCATCCGTGCGACCACTCATCCGCGGTACCTATCCGTGTGCCCTATCGTGTGCCCTCTCCGTGTGCCCTCTCCGTGTGCCAGGAGGCGATCCGGGCCCGCGACTCGAAGCCGAGCTTCACCAGGATGTGCGCGACGTGGTTCTCGACCGTGCGCACGGACAGGTAGAGCCGCTCGGCGATCTGCCGGTTGGACAGCCCTTCGGCCACCAGGGCGGCGATCTGCCCCTCGCGCGGGGTCAGCGGGCCGGCCGGCGGCGTGACCACCACTTCGGCCACCACTTCTGCCGCCCTTTCGGCCACCGCTTCGACCGCCGCCTGGAGCGTCGCCAGCCCCAGCCGCCGCGCCAGGTCACCGGCGGCGTCGAGGTGCTCGCGGGCGGCGGCCCGGTCACCCTGGTCAAGCGCCGCGCGGGCCAGTTCGAGGTGGACGTGTCCGGTGGCCGGCGCGAACCCCAGTGCGAGGCTCGTGGCCAGCGCGACGCGCAGGTGCTCCCCGGCGGCCTCCGCGTCGCCGAGAAGCCGGGCGAGCCGGCCCAGCCGCAGTGCCACCGGACCAAGCCCGGGGCCCAGCGGATCGGCGATCACCTGCCGGTCGGCGAACGTCAGCAACTGCGTGTAGACCCACGCACCGGTCTCCCGGTCGCCGAGCGCGACGCACACGTCCGTCATCCCGGACATCGCGACGACCCACTCCCGGGCGTGCCGCGGGAACGCGCCGAGGTGCGGGACCAGCGACGGCCACATCGCCCGCACCTCGTCGATGCGGCCCATGTGCGTCAGCACGTTCACGTGCCAGGCGCGGGACAGGAACGGGCCCTGCTCGGTGAACGCGCGCACCGCCCGCTCCACCGGCTCGTATCCCTCGCCGGTGAGCTGCGCGAGCGCATCGGCATAGATGAGGTGGAAGAATTCGGCCCCCTCGTGCCCGGCGCGCCGGCCCCGCGCCTGCCCCTCCGCCATCAGCTCGGCGGCCAGGGCCAGCCGGCCCTCGCTGAACGCGACGGACGCACGCACCAGGGTCAGCCGCCACGTCCACAGCGGCTCGCGCAGCTGGTCGACGGCGCCCGCGAACTCGGCCAGCTCGGTGTCGAAGGGCACCCGGCGGCCCAGCTCGGCGAACGCGCCCAGCCGCCACAGATGGCCCCAGGCCGCGTACTCCGGGCGGCCGACCTCGCGGCCCAGCCGCACCGCGCGCTCGCCGAGCGAGAGCCGCTCCAGCACGTGCCCCGCCCCGGTCAGCTCGGTGCCGCGCGCCTGCAACGCGAGGAACACCGCGTCCGGGTCGCCGCCGTACGTCGCCTCCGGGCCGGGGCCGAACGGGTCGGCGGTGACGACCAGTTGGGCGAGGACCCGGGCGCGGCGCACCGGCTCGGTGTCGCCGAGCAGCGGCAGCGCCGCCCGGCACAAGGCGTGGATCCGCGGGGTGACCGAGGAGTCGGTGACCCCGCGCAGGACCGTTGCCGCGTCCGCGAGCACGGCCGCGTCGCCCGCGGCCCGGCCCAGGTCGGCGGCCTCCTGGCAGCAGCGCCAGGCGGCGTCCACCGCCCCGGCGCGGAACTCGCAGCCGGCGAGGTCGAGCAGCAGCCGGGCCCGGGTTCCGTCGTCCGCCCGGGGAAGCAGGCCGAGGGCGGCCCGATACTGGTATGCGGCGTCCTCGTACGCGAGCCGGCCCCGGGCCCGCTCGGCGGCGCGCAACGTGACCGTCAGCGCCTCCGCCTCGCCGCCCTGGCGCAGGTGATGCGCCACGGTCTCGATCGGGCCGTCGGCGACCGCCGCAGCGGCGCGCGCGTGCAGCTCCTGCCGCCCGGCAGGCCCCAGCTCGGCGTAGAGCACCTCCTGGGTGAGCACGTGGTCGAAGCGCAGCACGGGCCCGTCGGCGACGAGCACCCCGGCGTCCAGGGCGGCGTCGAGGGCGGCGTCGAGGGCGGGGCCCAGCCGCGTGACCGTCTCGTCGCGCGTCAGGCGCACGGTCGCGGCGAGGGTGGCCGCGTCGAACTCCCGTCCGTGTACGGAGGCCCGGCGCAGCAGGAGCCGGGTATCGGCGGGAAGCGCGTCCAGCCGCCGGCCGATCGTCGCGCGGATCCCGCGTGGGAGCCGCTCGCCGGTGCCCGCCAGCCGGGCCAGCCCCACCACGAACAGCGGGTTGCCACCGGACCGTTCGCCGATCGCGCGCAGCGTCGCCGCGTCCAGCGGGCCCGCCGCGGCCCTGGTGGCCAGTTCGGTGACGTCGCCGGCGGCGAGCGCGCCGAGGCGGATCCGGTGCGCCCCGCGCTCCCGGCCCACCGCGCTGAGCACCTCGTGCCGGTCCGTGCCGGCCTGCCCGTCGCGGAACAGCGCCAGCAGCATCAGCGGCAGGTCCGCCGCCTCGGACGCGACATGCTGCAGCAGGCGTAACGAGCCGAGGTCGGCGGCGTGCAGGTCGTCCAGGACGAGCAGCAGGCCGTCACCGGTGGCCCGGTCGCGCAGCGCCTCCACGACCGCGTCGAACCGCCGATATCGGGTGACCGAGGCGTCGGCGGGCTCGTCGAGGCCGGTGGCCGGGGCCCGGAAGGCGTGCAGGATCTGCAGCCACGGCCGGAACGGCGCGCCCGGCTCGACTTCGAGACAGGACCCCCAGGCGGTGGCGTGCCCGGCGGCTCGTGCGCGCCGGGTCAGCGCGTTCGCGAACGCGGTCTTCCCGGCGCCGGCCTCGCCCTCGACCAGGACGACGGCGCCCGATCCGGCCCGCACCCCGGATAACCGGGTCTCCGCCTCGGCCAGCTCACGCCCACGCCCGACAAGCTCCGTCACACGAATACCGTACGGGCAGCCGGCCGCCGAAATGATGTGTCCAATCAGTACGTCGAATGAGTATGCCGGATGAGTGTTTTCCCGGACGACCACCCGGCTCCGTGCGACCTACGGTCCCGGCATGGATGACCGTTCCGTCGACCGGGAGCTGCCATGAACCCGACCCTCAAGTGGGGCCTCGCCCTAGCCGTACTGCTGGGCCTGCTGGACATCGCCGGCGTGTCCGGTCTGTGGGCCGACGAAGGACCCCCGGCCGCGCTCGCGATCGGCGGCGGGGTGGTCGGGGTCATCACGATCGTGGCCGCGGCGCTCGCCCGGCGGCGCGGCGCGATCCCTGTGGTGATCGGCTCCCGGGTCGTCTCCGCACTGCTCGGCCTGCCGGTCTACTGGGCGGACGACGCCCCGGACTGGTCGAAGATCGTCATCGGGATCGCGATCGCGGTCACCGTGGCCGCGATCGTTCTGCTCGCCGTCGGCCGCCGGGCACCTCAGCCGGCCTGAGTCCCGTCCAACCGCCTGATCGGAGAACCGCGTGATCGCCAGAGTCGCACGGTGGGAACCCATGCCCACCGACGACCGTGACTGGGTCGTCGAAGCCGCCGCCTCCGTCCCCGGGGTGCGCGCCACCTACCATCTGCTGGACCCGGCCACCGGCAACGGCCTGTCGATCGCCGTTTTCGACGACGACGAGGCCGCCGCCGCGGCCGGCGAAGCGATCCGGCGCCGGGCCGCCGAGATCGGCTGGAACGACCAGCCCCGGCCGCGCTTCACCTCCGAAACCTTCTACCAGGTCATTCGCGGCACGCCGAGAGCCTCACCCGCGTACGGAACGTCGTGCGCGGGCGGTGAGGACGGGAGCGGCGACGGCCGCCGCGAGCACCATCGAGCCGAGCCCGAACCCCGCGAAAAGGTACGTGAGGATCTCCGGCGCCACGTCTGCAGCGTATGTGCCCGGAGCCGATCGGTCAGGGGGAAACTGGGCCGGCCGCCGCGTTCGACCGGGGCGCGAGCAGGAGCCGGCAGGCGATCCGGATGTCGCTCTCGGTGTCGGTGACCGACGCCCTGCCGTTGAGGCTCATCTGCAGCACGCCATACCAGCACTGCATCAGCAGCCGGATCAGCGTGACGTCGGTGACGGTGGGCTCGGCGACGCCGAGCGTGCGCAGGACGATCTTCCGGAACGTCCGGTCGATCCGGCCCACGTCGGCCACCGCGGCGGCGTTGGCGGCGCTCGCCGACTGGAGCATCGCGGTGGCGAGCGCGGGGCGGCGCAGCAGCCGCCTGCTGGCGAGCACGAGCACCTCGCCGACGGCGTCCTCGGGCGTCATCCCCGGCTCGGGCCGCGGGAGGCTCTCGCCGAACCTGTCGACCTGTTCGGCCAGCACCGCGGTGAACAGATGCGTCTTCGAGGGGAAGTAGCGGTAGAGCGTGGCGATCGCCACGCCGGCCTCCTTGGCCACCTCGTGCATCTGGACGCGCTCCAGTCCCTTTTCCGCGCCCAACCGGGCGGCGGCGCGCAGGATGCGCAGGTGACGGGCGCGCTGCTCGGGTGAGCTCGGCTCGGCCGACGCCCTGACCTCGGCGATCCTCGGCACGTCTCCCCCCTGGTCCTTCGTCCGTCGCGACGACGATACACAGCGGAGCTTCCCCGGCCGCCAGTGGTCCATACCACTCAGTGGGACGTACGGGCCGGTCAGACGCCCGGGAATGCCCTCAGATCAGGTTGTCCTCGACGGTCAGGCCGAACTCGCCCCTGCCGTACATCGCGAGTGCCCGCTCGACGTCGTTGGCCACGTGGACGCTGCCCGCGTGGGCGTCGCGCCAGGCCCGCTCGATCGGGTTGCCGCGGCTGAGCGAGTTGCCCCCGGCGGTCTTGAACAGGATGTCGATGGCCTCCAGCGCCCGCTCGGTGGCGCGCACCTGGTCTCGGCGCACCCGCAGCCGCAGCTCGGCCGGGATCGTCTCGCCCCGCACCGCGTGCTCGTACACCTCCCGCACGTTGCGGTCGGTCTGCAGGATCGCCGCGTCGATCTCCGACGCCGCCCGGGCGACCGCGACCTGCGCGAACTGGTCCTCGGCGAACCGGCCGCCGCCCAGGCTGAGCCGTACGCGGTCGCGCATCGCGGTCACGTACGACCGGTAGCAGCCGACGGCCATCCCGATGACCGGGGCGGTGATCGTGGTGGTGAACACGGTGCCGAACGGGATGCGGTAGAGCGGGCCGGTGTTCACCTTCTGGCCGGGGCCGCGCAGCTGCGCCATGTCGTGGTTGCGCATCACGCGGTGGGCGGGCACGAAGGCGTCCTCGACGAGGATGTCGTTGCTGCCCGTGCCGCGCAGGCCGATGACGTCCCACACGTCCTCGATCACGTAGTCGGAGCGGGGCACCAGCACGGTCAGGAAGTCCACCGGCCTGCCCTGGTCGCCGAGGACCAGGCCGCCCAGCATCGCCCACGACGCGTGCTCGCAGCCGGAGGAGAACCGCCACCTGCCGGACAGCCGGTAGCCGCCCTCGGCGGGCACGAGCCGCCCGACCGGCGCGTACGACGAGGAGATGAGCGCGTCCTGGTCGCTCCCCCACACCTCGTCCTGGGCGGCCTCGTCGAACAGGCCGAGCTGCCAGGGGTGCACGCCGAGCACGGCGACGGTCCAGCCGGTGGACCCGCACACCGCGGAGATCTCCCTGACCACCTCGTAGAAGCTCACCGGGTCGCTCTCCGCGCCGCCGTACCTCTTGGGCTGCAGCATCCGGAACACCCCGGCCCGGGCCAGCTCCGTGATCGACTCGGCGGGGACCCGGCGGTCCTCGTCGGTGGACCGGGCCCGTTCGGCGATCTTCGGCAGCAGCGTGCGAACCGCGTCGATGACCTCGTTGCTCATGGGGGAGTTCTCCGTGTCACGCTCGTCGGTCAGTTGCCGTCCATGATGGCGGTGCCCTGTTCTCCGACGCGCAGCCGGGCGGCGATGCCGTCGAGGACGCTGTCCAGACCGAGCTCGAACTGCCAGTCGTCGTCGTCCTTCCTGACGCCCTGGCGGATGTAGCGCTCGAAGGCGGGATAGCGGCCCGAATCCAGCAGCCACCTCATCCGGGACGAGTAGAGGGTGCGCAGGTCGTCCATCTTCTCCGCGCCCTCCTTGCGCATCAGCCTGTCCATCCTGATCCGCGAGGTGGTCGCCCCGGTGACGAACGCGGTGACCGTGCCGATGACGGTCATCGCGGTGTCGGCGTCGAGGCCGAGGCCGTCCAGCGACGCGAGCAGCCGGTCGAGGCGCGCGACGAAGTTGGGGGTCAGCGGCCCGGAGCCGGCCGTGGTGTCCACCAGCCAGGGATGGCGCAGGATGAGGGCGCGCAGCCGCAGGGCGGATACGCGCAGGACCTCCCGCCAGTCGCCGCCTTCACCGCCGCCTTCACCGCCGCCCTCACCGGCTCGCGCCTCCTCGGCGTAGACCCTGTCGACCATCAGCTCGATCACGTCGTCCTTGCCGCGCACGTAGCGGTAGAGGCCCATGGTGGCGACGCCGAGCCGCTCGGCCAGGCGGCGCATGGAGACCGCGTCGAGCCCCTCGGTGTCCGCGATCTCCACGGCCGCCGCGCCGATCTGCGCGTGGGTCAGCGCCGCGCGGGGAGGCCGGGCGGGGCGCTCCATCCGCTCCCAGATGGACTCGCGGACCGCGCCGGTCACGTCGTCAACGCCGTCCGTCTTGTTCCCGGCCATCGTCGTGCTCCTCCCGCTTCGCTGTGTACATCGTACTCGGACTTGTACATCGTACGCATCTGCGCGTACGGTGTACCCGCCGCGTACGGCGTACTCACCTCGGGAGGAATCATGTCCGGAGAAGACCGGCTCAACGTGGGAATGATCATCGGCAGCGTCCGGGACGGGAGGGTCGCGCCCCTCGTCGCGAACTGGTTCGCCGCTCAGGCCGAGCGGCGCGACGACGTGGCGCTCGACGTCATCGACCTGGCCGAGACCCGGCTCCCCGACGGGCTGCGCGGGCACCTCGGCGGCGAGAAGCCGGAGGAGGTCGTCGGGCTGCGGCCCCGGGTGGAGGCGGCGGACGCCTTCGTCGTCGTGACCCCGGAGTACAACCGCAGCTTCCCCGCCGCGCTCAAACTGATGATCGACAGCTATCACCGGGAGTGGGCGGCCAAGCCCGTCGGATTCGTCTGCTACGGCGGCATGTCCAGCGGCCTGCGGGCCGTCGAGCAGCTCCGGCTTGTCTTCGCCGAGCTGCACGCGGTGACGATCCGCGACTCCGTCGCCTTCCAGAGCCCCTGGACGCTGTTCGACGCGGAGGGGAACTGGCCGAAGGACCCCGCGGGCCCGGAAGGCGCCGCCAAGGTCATGATCGACGAGCTCGTCTGGTTCGGCCGGGCCCTGCGCCAGGCGCGGGCGGCGCGGCCGTACGGGGGCTGAGATGGGTTCCCTGCTCCGCTCCGGCCTGCGCCCGCATCGCGGCGCGGTCGCCCTGATCGGCGTGCTCCAGATCGCGCAGGCGCTCGCCGCACTCCTGCTGCCCACGATCAACGCCACGCTGATCGACGACGGCGTGCTGCGCGGCGACACCGGGCTCATCCTGCGTCTGGGCGGCGTCATGGTGGCCGGGACGCTGGCCCAGGTCCTGTGCTCGGCCGTGGTGGGCGCGCTCGCGGCCAGGACCGCCGCCGCCGTCGGTCACGAGCTGCGCGCGGCCGTCTACGCGAAGGTCCAGTCGTTCTCCTCGCGGGAGGTGGGCCGCTTCGGGGTGCCGTCCCTGATCACCCGGACGATCGGCGACGTGCAGCAGGTGCAGACGCTCGTCTTCATGGGGCTGACCGGCCTGGCCGGCACGCCCATGATCTTCCTCGGCGGGGTGGTCATGGCCCTGCGCCAGGACCTGCGCCTGTCCACGCTGCTGCTGGTCGCGCTGCCCGCGCTGTCGGCCGTCCTGTGGGTGATCCTGCACCGGCTCACCCCGCTGTGGCAGGCGACCCAGCACGGCGTCGACCAGGTCAACCGGCTGATGCGCGAGCAGATCACCGGCGTCCGCGTCGTGCGGGCCTTCGCCGCCGAGGACCGCGAAAGCGCCAGGTTCGCCGAGGCCAACGACGCGCTGCTGGGCCTCGCCGTACGCGCCGCGCGGCTGGTGGCCCTGATGTTCCCCGCCGGGATGCTGATCGGCAACCTGTGCGGCGTGGCGGTGGTCTGGTTCGGCGGGCATCTCGTCGGCGACGGCGTCACCCCGGTGGGCTCGCTGGTGGCGTTCCTCAACTACCTGGCCGTGATCCTGGGCTCCGCCCTGCTCGCGACGTTCACCGTCCTGGCCGTGCCGCGCGCCCGGGTCTCCGCCGTACGGGTGCGGGAGGTGCTGGAGACCGGGACAGAGCCGGACGCGTCACCGGCTCACAGCAGCCCCGCCCGGCGGGACCGGATCTGGATGGGCGAGGTGGAGGTCCGCGACGCGCACGTGCGCTATCCGGGGGCCGAAGAGCCGGTGCTGCGGGGCGTGCGCCTCCGCGTCCGCCCCGGCGAGACCGTCGCGGTCGTCGGCTCCACCGGCTCGGGCAAGACGACCCTGCTGAACCTCGTGGCCCGGCTGGTCGGCCCGGCCGCCGGGCGGGTGCTCCTCGACGGGACGGACCTCGCGTCGCTGCCGCCCGAGGAGCCGGCCGGCGTCGTCGCGCTGGTGCCGCAACGGCCGCACCTGTTCTCCGGCACCGTCGCCGCCAACCTCAGGTACGGCAGGCCGGAGGCGACCGACGCCGAGCTGTGGCACGCGCTGGAGGTGGCGCAGGCGCGCGACGTCGTGGAGGCGCTGCCGGAGGGCCTGGAGACGCCGCTCGGCCAGGGGGGCGCCTCGCTGTCCGGCGGCCAGCGGCAGCGCCTGACGGTGGCGCGGGCCCTGGTCGCCCGTCCCCGGGTGCTGCTCCTCGACGACCCGTTCTCCGCCCTCGACCCGATCAACGAGCGCGCGCTCGCCGACGCGCTGGCACGCGAGACCAGCGACGTCGCCGTCGTCCTGGTCGCCCAGCGGATCTCCTCGGCCCGGCACGCCGACCGGGTGGTCGTGCTCGACGAGGGCCGCGTCGCCGGAGAGGGGACCCACGAGGAGCTGATGGCCTCGTGCCCCGCCTACCGCGAGATCGTCTTCTCCCAGACGGGTCAGGAGGTGGCCGCATGACGGCCCCCAGCCGTGGAACCGTCCGGCGTCTGCTGGAGACGGCCCGCCCCGAACTGCCGCTCGCCGTGGCCGCCCTGGCCTGCGCGGCCGCCGCCGTGGCCCTGAGCGTGGCGGTCCCCCGGCTGCTCGGCGCGGCCACCGACCTGGTGCTGCCGGCCGTGTCCGGGCACCGTCAGGTGGACTTCGCCGCCACCGGCCGGATCCTGCTCGCCGCCCTCGCCTGCTACCTGGCCGCGTTCCTGCTCACCCTCGCCCAGCAGCGGACGACCGCGGCCATCGCGCAGCGGCTGGTGTTCCGGCTGCGGGAGCGGACCCAGGCCAAGTTCGCCCGGCTGCCGCTGGCCTACTTCGACGAGCGGGAGCGGGGCGACCTGCTCTCCCGCGCCACCAACGACGTCGACAACGTCGGTCAGACGCTCCAGCAGGTGCTCAGCGTGGCGGTCACCGCGCTGCTCACGCTCGCCGGCGTGCTGGTGATGATGGTGTGGACCTCGCCGCTGCTCGCCCTGGTGTCGGTGCTCATGGTGCCGCTGTCCGTCGTGGCGGCCAGGGTGGTCGGCGGCCGGGCCCAGCCGCGGTTCGCCGAGCAGTTCGCGGCCACGGGCCGGCTCAACGCGCACGTCGAGGAGATCTACACCGGGCACGCCCTCGTGAAGGTCTTCGGCCGGCGGCGCGAGGCCGTGCGCGAGTTCGGCGAGCGCAACGACGCGGTGTTCCGCGCGGGGTTCCGGGCGCAGCTGCTGTCGAGCCTGATCGGCCCGTCGATGTCGCTCGTCATGAACCTCAACTACGTGCTCGTCGCGGTCATCGGCGGCCTGCGGGTGGCGGCCGGCTCGCTGTCGATCGGCGACGTGCAGGCGTTCGTCCAATACTGCCTGCAGTTCGGGCAGCCGGTGAACCAGGTCACGTCGATGTCCACCCTCCTGCAGTCGGTGCTCGCCTCTGCAGGGCGGATCTTCGAACTGCTCGACGAGGACGAGGAGGAGGAGCCCGTCGCCGACCCCGTCCACCTGCCTGCCACGGCCACCGGCCGGGTGACGTTCGAGAACGTCTCGTTCCGGTACGTGCCGGACCGGCCCCTCATCGAGGACCTGTCCCTGGTCGCGGAGTCTGGGCAGACCATCGCCATCGTCGGCCCGACCGGCGCGGGCAAGACCACGCTGGTCAACCTGCTCATGCGCTTCTACGACGTCACGGGCGGGCGGATCACGGTGGACGGGGTGGACATCGCCCGGGTGCCCAGGCAGGAGCTGCGGACGCGGATCGGCATGGTGCTCCAGGACACCTGGCTGCGGCACGGCACGATCGCCGGCAACATCGCGTACGGCGCCGGAGACGTGCCGCGCGAGCGGATCGTCGAGGTGGCCAGGGCCACGGGCGTCGACCACATCGTGCGCACACTGCCCGACGGGTACGACACGGTGGTCGACGACGACGGCGAGGGTTTGAGCGCGGGTGAGCGGCAGCTCGTCACCATCGCCCGCGCGTTCCTGGCCGATCCCCCGATCCTGGTGCTCGACGAGGCCACCAGCGCGCTCGACACCCGCACGGAGGTGCTGGTGCAGCGGGCCATGACCTCGCTGCGGGCCGGACGCACCGGGTTCGTCATCGCCCACCGCCTGTCGACCATCAGGAACGCCGACCTGATCCTCGTGATGGACGAGGGACGGATCGTCGAGCAGGGCACGCACCACGAACTGCTCGCGGCGGACGGCGCGTACGCCCGGCTGTATCGCGCGCAGCTTCCCGGGGCCCAGCTCCCCGGGGCCCAGCTCCCCGGGGCCCGGCCGGAGCGGTCAGCTGTGTGAACCGCCGTCCACGCGGACCTCCACGCCGTTGAGGTAGGCGCCGTCCGCCGAGGCGGCGTACGCGATGGTCCCGGCGATGTCCTCCGGGCGGCCCGGCCGCGGATGAGCGTCACCTGTGCTCAATCCCATCTGCGGGCCGGGAGGCCGAGCGCCGATCCCACCGTGGCAGAACCCGCGCCCGGCCGCCCCCGCCCTCCCGCTCAGTGGGAGTCCCGCCGGGTCACCGGGTCTCGTGGCGCCGCTGGCAGGCGATGCAATACCGGGCCAGGGGCCGGATCTTCAGGCGGCCGAACGGGATGGCCCCGGCGCAGTCGGCGCACCGGCCGTAGCTGCCCTCCTCGATCCGCTCCAGCGCCCTGCGCAGCTCGGCGACCGCCCGCTCGGTGGCGGCGACGTCGGCGAGCAGGGCGAGCCTCGCGGTGTCGTCGTTGCCGCCGTCGACGGCGGCCCGCAGGTCGCGCAGCTGCACCTCCCGCCACTGGAGCTGCTCTTCAAGGTCCGCGCGCATGGCCTGCGTCTGCGGCTCGCTGATCGCGGTGAACTCGTCACTGGTGGTCATCGTCGAGGTCCTTTCGAGTGTTCTCGACTGTGGGCCGTCATGCCGACAACCGGGTCTCTCCGGCGCATGACGCGCAGACCTGCACGTGCGGCATGCGCCGGAGCCGGTCGAGCGGCAGGAACGCCTCGCATCGGGTGCAGGTGCCGTAGAGGCCGCGCTCCATCCGCTCCAGAGCCGCCTCGATCTCGGCGACCTCGATCGTGGCGGCCTCGCCCACGGCGGCGTGGAGCCGCTCCTCGAGCAGCGTGCGCAGCTCGGACATCTGCGCGGAATACCGCCGGCACTCCTCCATGAGGAGACGCGGCGACCTGATCTCTGCCATAGGCGGCATCACTCCAGGTGAAAGATGATGTGGGCGCGCGGGCGCGCGCCTTCGGCGCACCGGGGCTGCCGGTACGCGAGACGAGTACGCGGGAACGGCCCGCGTACGACGGTGATGGGAAGGCTTCGCCCGTGACAGGGCGCGGCTACGCGAAATCCCGTGTCGCAGCGCTCATGTCACAGCGCTCATGTCACAGCGCTCATGTCACAGGGCGCGGATTACAGCGCTTGTCTCAGATGGCCTGTGGCGGGCTGCGCGAGCCGGCGGTGCGATGACCGGTCTGCTGGGGGCTGAGGACGATGTCCTCGTGATGCCGGGCGGGCCCCGGCGGGGTTACGGGTGCCGCGGCCACGGCGACGCGCGGCCGGAACGGGAACGGCAGGTGCTCGGCACCGGCGGCGCTCGTGGGCAGGGTCGCCGACTGCGGCGTCCACGCCCCCGGCGTCCACACCTCGGCGGCGGCCTGCGGCGCGCGCTGGGCGGGATCGCCGCCATACCAGGCGGGCGTGGAGGCGACCAGTGCGAGGGCGAGCATCAGCAGGCCCACCACCAACGTGAAGGCGGTGGACCCGCACGTGCCACGTCGCAAGGTCGCCATGTGACCGACCATAACCCACCTTCGCGAAACGGTCATCCGCGTTTCCTGCGCCCGTGTTCTGTGCCCGTTTCTGGGCCCGTTTCTGGGCCCGTTCCTGTGCCCGTTTCTGGGCCCGTCTCCCGCGGGCACGCTCGCCCGGAACCGGCTACGGTGGCCGCAAGACCGGGCGGACGCGGGAGGGGGAGACCGTCGTGCGACGTGGGCTGACCGCCGCGCTGCTGCTCCTGCTGCACGCGATCCTCCTGACCTCCGGCGGCACGCCGGCGTCAGCGTCGGCGCACGCGCCGGCGTGGGGGACGGCGTGGGGGACGGTTCATCGCCCCGCCGCCCGCCACGTCGTGGCGGCACCGGCGCGTGACGGGGCACGGCTCACGCACACACGGCTCATGGGCACGCGCGTCTGCGCCCCTGCCCACGCCACGCGGCCGGCTCAGGGTGATCCGGCCCGCGTCCGGACGGGCGGGGCCGGCTCCGGCGCCACCGGCGGGCCGGTCGTGCTGCCCAACCCCGCGGTGCCGCGCGGCGGCACCCGGGTCACCCGGGCCGGTCCGCGTCACGACGGCCCGCCCGCCCAGCGCACGCGTCGCGCCGCCGCGGCCCGCGCCCCTCCCTCCACGGCGTACTGAGACCGCTCTCACTCGTCCCACTCGTACGCCTGTGGAGGCTTCATGTCCCGTGCGCCCCTGTGGCGCGCGGTGGCGGCGCTCGCCGTCATCGCGATCTCACTGCTGCTCGCTCTCACCATTGCGCCGCGCCTCGGCCTCGACCTGCGCGGCGGCACCCAGCTCGTCTTCGAGACGAGAGACTCTCCCACGGTCAAGGCGGACGCCGACGCCGCCGACCGTGCCCTCGACGTGCTCCGGCGCCGGGCGGACGCCCTCGGAGTCGTCGATCCCACCCTGGTCCGCTCCGGCGAGAAGCGGATCATCGTCGAACTGCCCGGCGTGCTCGACCCGCGCGAGGCCGCCGCGGTCATCGGCAAGACCGCCCAGCTCAACTTCCATCCGGTGCTGAGCGCCGCCGAGGAGGGTGACACGGACGCGATCGCGGACGAGAGCGGCCGGAAGCTGAAGCTCGGGCCGGTCGCGCTCAGCGGGGCCGGTGTCGCCGACGCCGCCGCGCGCAGCGACCCCCAGGCGGGGCCGGGCTGGTTCGTCACGATCGATTTCAAGGAACCCGGTCCCTGGCGGAAGCTGACCGGCGAGGCGGCCTGCGCGCCGCTCGGCGACCACAAGCGCCGCGTCGCCATCGTCCTCGACAACGAGATCATCTCCTCGCCGCAGGTGGACGAGTCGATCGCCTGCGGGGTGGGGATCGGCGGCGGCACCACGCAGATCACCGGGTCGTTCACCCCGCAGGAGGCGCAGAACCTCGCGGTGCTGATCAAGGGCGGCTCGCTTCCGGTGCCGCTTGAGCTGGTCGAGCAGCGTACGGTCGGCCCGACCCTCGGCGCCGACGCCATCGCGGCGAGCGCCAAGGCCGGCGTCGCCGGGGTGATCCTGACCGCGGTGTTCATCGGCATGGTCTACCGGCTGGTGGGCGTGCTGGCCGCGGTCGCGCTCGCCTGCTACGGCCTGATCTCGTACGCCGGGCTCGTGGCCATGGGGGCCACGCTCACGCTGCCCGGCCTGGCCGGGTTCGTCCTGGCGATCGGCATGGCGGTGGACGCCAACGTGCTGGTCTTCGAACGGGCCAGAGAGGAGTTCGGCGACGCGCCCCGGCGGGGCCTCAAGGCGGCACTCGACCGGGGCTTCAAGAACGCCTGGAGCGCGATCGCCGACTCCGGCATCACCACCCTGCTCGCCGCCGGGCTGCTGTTCTGGCTGGCCTCGGGGCCGGTGAAGGGCTTCGGCGTGACGCTGGCCATCGGCGTGCTGGCCTCGTTGGTCTCGGCCATGCTGATCACCCGGGTGCTCACCGCCGCGCTGATCGGCAGGATCGGCCCGCGGGCGTCCGGCATCGGCTCGATCGGCCGGGTCAGGACGTGGCTGACGCGGCGCGACCCGGACCTGATGCGGCGCGGGCGGCTGTGGCTCGCCGTCGCGGCCGGGCTGCTCGTGGTCGCGGGCGCGGGCCTGGTCACCCGCGGCCTCAACTACGGCGTCGAGTTCACCGGCGGCCGGATCGTGGAGTTCGGCACGAGCAGGCCCGTGGACGTCGCGGCGGCCAGGCAGGCGGTGGCGGACGCCGGGTTCCCCTCGGCCGTCGTGCAGCGGTCGGACGACGCGCTCTCGGTGCGCACCGGGCAGATCAGCGCCGACGACGTGGTCCGCATGGAGGAGGCGCTCGACCGGCGCGTGGGCGAGGTCGCCAAGCAGCGCGACGAGCTGATCGGGCCGAGCCTGGGCGAGGAGCTGCGCCGCAACGCGATCATCGCGCTCGCTGTCGCGCTCGCCGCACAGCTCGTCTATCTGGCGCTCCGGTTCCGGTGGACGTTCGGCACGGCGGCCGTGGCGGCGCTGTTCGTGGACGCGGCCGTCGTCGTCGGCGCGTTCGCCTGGATGGGCAGGCCGATCGACGGGGTGTTCCTGGCGGCGATGCTCACGATCATCGGTTATTCGGTCAACGACAAGGTCGTGCTGTTCGACCGGGTGCGCGAGCTGTGGCCGGTGCGCCGCCGCGAGCCGTTCGGCCGGGTGGTGAACGCCGCGATCCTGCAGACCGCGCCGCGCACGGTCAACACCGGGCTCGGGGCGCTGTTCATCCTGGCGGCGCTGGCGGTGTTCGGCGGCGACTCGCTGCGCGACTTCGCCGTCGCCCTCCTGATCGGCATCGTCGCCGGCACGCTGTCGTCGTCGTTCGTGGCCGGGCCGGTGGCGATCGCGCTGGAGCGGCGCTCCGGCCAGGCGCCGCCGGCTCCCGCCGCGCCCCGGGTCAGGCCCGTACGCCGCGACGACTCCGGCGCGGTGGTCTGAGGCCGGTACGGCTCCCGGCGCGTCCCCCGGGGCGGGCGATCCGCCCCGGGGGACGCCGGGCTGTCGGCGGCGCTGCCAGCGGCGTTATCGGCGGCGTTATCGGCGGCCGAGCGCGCGCAGCTGGGCGGGCGTCAGCGAGGAGACGTTCTGGTCGATGGGCTCATCGGTGTACTGGTGGATGGCCCAGGTCTTCCAGTCGGCGGGCGGCGTGATGTCGCCGGGGGCCTTGCTGTAGTGGGCCACCCACAGCGGGTACTGGCCGAGGCCGCGGCCGTACTTGTTGGCGAAGTTCCACCCGCTGTAGAACATCGGCCTGGTGCCGGTCTTGGCCGTCACATACTCCAGCCAGGTCTTGGCCCACTTGTTGACCTGCTCGACGGACTCGCCGTCCGCGGTCTCCAGGTCGAGGACCAGGATGTCGCCGGGCTTGCTCGGCTGCGAGTTCACCACGCTGAGGAAGTGGTCGGCCTCGGCGATGGGGTCGTTGGAGGGGTGGCCGTAGTGGTAGGCGCCGCGGACGATGCCCTTCTTGGCCAGCTCCCGCCAGTGCCGGGGGAAGGACGAGTCGACCCAGTCGGTCCCCTCGGTGGCCTTGATGAAGCCGAACTGCGCGCGGCTGTTCATCCAGTCGTGGTCGGCCTCGTAGCCGGAGACGTCCTGACCGTACGTGTGCGGGTTCGCGTACGCCGGGGCGGCGGGCAGAGCCACGGCCGCGGTGATGCCGGCCGTGGCGGCCGAGACCGCGAGGGTCGCCGCCGCGAGGGCGGAGCGCAGGCGCCGGCGCGAGTGCCGGCCCCCGAGGGAGAGCCGATGGGTGGACATGACGAGGTTGACTCCTTGCTTCCATGCCGCCTACCGGGTTAGCTGACGGGTTCGGGCAGGAAGTGCCCTACGGGCGCATCTGGGGGCCTGCGCTCCGATTCACCCCAAAGAGAGTGGGTCCCCGGCTCCACATGACGCGGATTCGGCGGCCGCGCGGTCATGGGACCACGCGGACCGGGCAACGACACGGCAAGGGATGGGTCGCCGGAGGCGGGTCGTTACCCCATACCGTGTGCCCTAAAGGTACACAATCCACCAGAATGGTGTAAACAGGACAAAACACGCCTTTACCTGGCACAACGCGGCAGCACCTGGTCCGGACCCGCTCGAAGTAAAAGCCGTGGCTAACAACGGTAAGTAGTCGATCTCTCACCGACTGTGCAAGTCTCGTCGCCGTGAGGGTGAGAAGCGTCCCCCGTCATGTGGCGTGCGTCATGGACGGGAACGGCAGGTGGGCCGCGCAGCGGTCCCTGCCCCACACCGAGGGGCATCGGGCGGCCGAGGCCGCTGTCCACGGCGGCCGCCGCGACATCGTCGAGGCCGCCAGGTCGCTGATCCGCGACGGCGTGCCGCCCGAGCAGGTCACCGAGGAGAGTTTCGCCCTTCGTCTGCCCCACCCGACATGCCGGAGGTCGACCTCGTCATCCGCACCTCCGGCGAACAGCGCATCTCCAACCTCATGCTCTGGCAGGTGGCGTACGCCGAATGGGTCTTCCCCCGGGTGCTGTGGCCCGACTTCCGTGCCGGGCACTTCTGGGAGTGCCTGGAGATCTACCGGCGGCGCCACCGCCGGTTCGGCGCCACACCGGCACCGATCTCGGCACCGATCTCGGCACCGGTCTCGGCACCGACACCGACAGGAAAGGGACGTCGATGAGTGACGCAGCACCGGGATCCATGCTCCACGAGCTGACCCGGCAGACGCGCTGGGGGCTGGTGGCGACCCGGGCCATCGTCCTGGAGGCCGCGCACCCGCAGATCGGCGCGGCGCTGATCACCAACTCGACCTTCGTCGCGCCCCCGTGGCGCCGGCTGCGCAACACCGTGCTCAGCGCGCAGCGCATAGTGGACCCCGACATCCGGGTGCGGCAGCGGGAGGCGGCCCGGCTCAACCGCCTCCACGCGCGCATCACCGGCACCGACGCCGAGGGCCGCCCGTTCAACGCCGCGGACTCCGAGGCGCGCGCCTGGGTGGTGGCGACGCTGTTCGAGTCCACGGTCACGATGTGCCGGTTGAGCGGCGAGTCCCTCGACGGTCCGGTCCTGGAAAGGCTGTACGCCGAGTTCCAGTCGTTCCTCACCCTCATGGACCCCTACGTGGGCAGGCTCCCAAGGCGGGGGCGCTCCTGCGCCTCCTCACACCCGGCCCGGAGGCGGCCGGCACCGCCACCACCTCCGCGGCCGCCACCGGGGGCTCCGCCGTACGATCCGCCGCGCGGTTCTTCTCCGAGGTCCTCGACCAGACCGGCGACGGCCACCTCGACTGGCCCGACCTCGCCGCGATGGCCAGGGAGATCGCCACCCGCCTCGACCTGGAGACTCAGGACGAGGACCGCCTGTTCGCGGCCTTCGCCGACTGGTGGCGGGAGCTGCAGCAGGAGCTGGACACCGACGGCGACGGACGCATCACCGGCCACGAGTACGCCGCGGCCTCCGCCGCCCTGGCCGGCCCGGCGCTCATCAGGATCGCCGAGGTACTGTTCGACGTCACCGACACCGATGACGACCAGACCATCGATGCTGAGGAGTACCGGTCTCTCTTCCGTACGGCGTTCGACCACGACTCGGGCGACGACGATGATGACGGGCGGCTGACCCGGGGTGAATTCGTCCGCCGGTTCCTCGGCTTCATGGCGGGCCGCCGGCACTCCGGCGGCTACGACCAGATGTTCGCCCAGGCCTGACGCGCTGTCGCCGCGGCCGAAGTCCAGGTCCCTGCCCGTGCGTGCGAAGGCGTAGAAGCGCTCGACGGTCTCGGCCAGCGCGCCCGCCGGGACACCGATCCGGCCCGCCAGCTCGGCGAAGGTGTCCGCCCGGAAAGCGATGCCCTGGCCGTAGAACTCCTGCGGCACCGGCATGCCCGGCATGATCTGCGCGAACGGATAACGCGCCCGTGCCTAGGCGTCCATCACGAACCAGGCCGGGACGTGCCCGCCCGCGCCCTGGTCGTGCACGAAGTTCACGTACGGCACGGACTCGTCGGTGAACCTCCTGCCGTCCGCCGAGACGATGATCGACGGCGGGATGCACCGCTCGGACACCAGCGCGATCGTCTCCCCGGCCGGGTGCGTACGGCCCGCTGTCGTACGCGGCCAGCGCGGCGGCCATGCCTCCGCCCCCGCTGCCGACGATGACGATGACGATGACGATGACGAGGTCGAACTCCTCATCCCACGCGGTCACCGCTCCTCCTTCCGCGTGTTGCCCCGCGACCAGTAGGGCGGGGTGTCCGGCTTCGCAGCGGGGAGCGTCTCCCGCTCGGAGTGCAGCACGCCGTGCTCGGTCGCGAGTTCCCGTAGGGTCGACTCATAGGTCAGCTCCGTCATCGTCCATGCCGAATCACCGGAGTGCCGGACTCGTGACGCTAACTGGACAGACACACCGAATAGGGCGATCATCCCGATGAGCGAGATCGGGACAGGCAGGCTCGGTGACCTGCCCGGACCACGCTCCCGCCGGTACGTGCCTTCGGTTGACCGGGATCCCCTTGCGGGCCGCACATGAGGGGGTTTGTAAGTTCGTCACCTGAGGCATCGACACGCACGCGAGGTGAGTCCATGACCGCTGTACCCGCCGACCCCGAGTTCACCGAGCCGGCACCGCCCACACCCGCCGAGTTCCGGCGCGCGCTGGGCATGTTCGCGAGCGGTGTGACCGTGGTGACGGGCCTTGACGACGGCGAGCCCGCCGGTTTCGCCTGCCAGTCGTTCGCGTCGGTGTCCCTCGAACCGCCTCTGATCCTTTTCTGCGCCGACCACAGGGGCCGCGCCTGGCCGCGTATCAGGAGGTCGGGCCGCTTCTGCGTGAACGTCCTCGGGGAGGACCAGGTCGATCTCTGCGGCCGGTTCGGGTCCAGTACGGGCGCGAAGTTCGCGGGCCTCGACTGGGACCTGTCGCGATGGGGCACCCCGTCCTTGCGGGGAGTGCTGCTGCGCGTCCACGGCGAGATCCGCGACGTGCACGTCGCCGGCGACCACGACGTGGTCATCGGCCACGTCAACGAGCTCGAACCCGTCGTCACCGAGCAGCGCCCCATGCTGTTCTTCCGCGGCCGGTTCGGCCTCGACCAGGACGACCCGGCCGCCGCCCTCGGCCCCAACCTGTGGGGCTGGGGCGACCATTGGGGCTGATGATCCCCTCTTCTCTACGGCCCATACAGCGAGCCGCACCCCCTCTTCAACAACCCGCGCCCGCCTCGCCGGACGAACGCCCCCAAGCCGCATGACACAAGTCCGTGGCGCGCGCGGTGCCGGCCGAGCGCCCCTCACCCGTATGACACGAGTTCCTGGCGCGCGGTGCAGGCCGAGCGCCCCTCACCCGTATGACGCAGGTCATGGCGAGCGGTGCCGGGCAGCAGCCGCGCCCCGCCTCGCCTCGCCGTACGGATATCCCTCACGGGCCGCATGATGCGGGTCATGGCAGGCGGTGCGGAGGCAGCAGCCGTACCCCACCTCTCCTGACAGGCGCCCCCCGCCACTTGGTGCAGGGCGCGGTAGGTGCTGCGCCGACCTCAACAGCCCCTTTGCCCCGCTTGCCTCGCCGGGCGGACGCGCAGCGCATCATGCAGGCCACAGCAGTGGTGCACCGCCAGCAGCAGCGCCCGTTCCCCCCTCACCGACGGGCGGCCGAACTCGTCCGCACACCGCACGCCGTCGAACGCACCTCCGCGTTATCGAACGGACCTGCGCACCGTCGAATACGCATAAGCGTCGTCGAATGCGCCGTTGTCGCCCGATTCCGAGCAGCATCTTCACCGCCTTCGGGGAGGCCCTCAGACGGCCGACACCCCCTTCCCTGGATAACTTGCGGCCCCCAACCGTTCGCTTCGCACGGTTGCCACTCGCTCACGGAGTGTGAGAGAATCCATACATCAGTTCGAATCAATCGAGGCGGGTGTGATGGATCTGTTCGACATCGATCCTGAGCGCCTTCGTCATTCGAACGGCCCTGATGACGGCTGGTGGGACCGTCTGGTCGCCAATTCGCCGCTGTGGTCGTCCGACGGCTCGTCCGCCCGCGAGCCCTTCCCGATCATCAACTTTGCGCCCCGGCAGCCCGCCAACGCGTCCCGCGCCGCAAGCACGGACGCCCCAGGCACCGATACCGGCAGCGCAACTAACGACGGCGCGGATCCCACAAGAGGTGCTGCCGCCGGTACGAATGCCGCTGGCGCGAACGCCGCGCGCTGGACTGCCAACAGCGCGGGATCGGACACAGGTGCCACCCACGGGGCTGCCGATCGTGCGGCTGCCGCCGGTGCGGACGCCGCTGGCGCGGATGGTGCTCGCGCGAACGCCGCGCGTGGGGCCGCCGACAGTGCGGCATTCGCCGGTGCGAATGTGGGTGGCGCGAACGGCGCTAGCGCGAATGCCGCCCGTGAGACTGCCGAGGACGCGGCTCCCGCCGGTGCGAATGGCTCCGGCTCTGGCGCTAGCGCGGATGGCGCTGGCGCGGGCGGCTCTGGCGCGGGCGGCTCTGGCTCGGGTGCGGGCGCAGGTGCGGGTGCTTCCGGCGGTGTGGGTGGGCGTGATCGTGGTCGTGGTCGTGGTCGGGGTGGTGTGCGGTCGTCGTGGGTGGTGGTGGGGTCGGTTCGTGAGGTGGCCCAGGAGCTGGCGCTGACCCCGCTGCCCGACGATGTGGACATGTGCCTGGCCGAGGCGGAGGAGTTGCTGTTCGCCCGGGACCGGATCACCAGCGCCCTGGCCGACCGGGTGGGGCGGGTCCATCGAGCGGGGCAGGCCAGGCAGCATGGGCATGCCTCCACCCGCTGCTGGTTGCGCACCAGCGGGGGGATGACGGTGGGCGGTGCGGGCCGCCTGCTCACCCTGGGCGCGGAACTGCCGCGCCTCCCCGTCGTGCGGGAGAAGTTCGCCACAGGGGAGCTGGCGGCCGGGGTGGTGGAGGCCATCTGCGCCGCTGTGGCCGGACTAACCGACGAGCAGGCCGGCCTGGCGGAGCCGATCCTGGTGGACCTGGCGGGCAAGGCCGGGGCGGCGGAGGTCGCCAAGGCCGGCCGCCATCTGCGGGCGGTGCTGGACCCCGATGGGGAAGAGCGGGATGAGCGGGCCGATTACGGGCGGCGGTTCCTGCGGGTCCGCCCGGGCAAGGGCGGCGGCGTGGAAGGGGAGTTCTACCTGCCGCGTGAGGCCGGCGCCCGGTTGATGGCGTTGTTGCAGGCGTACGCCAAGCTGAGGGCACAGGGGGATGACCGCCCGCTGACGGTGCGCCAGGCCGACGCGCTGATCGCCCTGCTGGAGCAGAAGATCGCCGCCGAACTCCTCGTCGTGGTCAGCGCCGAATCCCTCCCCACCGACCCCACCAACCCCACCGACCCCACCGACGACAACCCACACCCCGCCGACCCGGCCACCGAAGAGACCGACCCGGCCACCGAAGACCCTGCTGACCCTGCCGCCGACGACGAGGTCAGCGACCACTTCTCAGACCTCGGCGACAGCGCCCCCAGCGACTACGTCCCCGACCCCGCCGGAAGCACTGACGAGCCGAGCCAGGCCGACGACACCGCCGACCACGCCGAAGACGCGCGGGACGCCGAGGACTTCGAGGAAGGCCAGGACGACACGGGCGACCCGACGCCCGCTGACGCCGACGACCTCGACACCCCGGAGGAGTTCGCCACTGCCAAGGCCGGGACCGAGGCAGATGCCAGTGCGGGAAGCGATGCCGGTGCGGGAAACGATGCCGCTGCCCCAAGCGCTGCGCACGCCAGTGCCGAAAGCACCGACGACGCTCGCGAGCCCGCACAGACCGGCCTCGGTGACGTGCGCGAAGCCGCGGCCGACCCCGCCACTGATTCCGCCACCGCGCCTGTCACCGGCCCCTCCCCTGGCTCCGGCTCCGGTTACGCCGCGACCCGACTTCTCGATGAGGAGTTTCGCGGCTGTGGAACCGGTGAGCGTAGGGCTCGCGAACGGCGGCCCGGGGAGTGCGACCCGCCGGAGGCGGCGTGGCCGGATCCTCCTCCCGAGGACGCCTCCGCACATCACACCCACGCCGGGCCTCGGCCTGCGGGGGACTACCGGCATGGCCAGAGCACCTACCGGTGCGACAGCGAAGCGCACTGTCCCTACGCGACGCAGGCGCCGGGGACGCCGGGACTGTCGGAAGCGACACCCGTCGGACCTGGACCGGAGCAGAAGACACCACCCGGGAGGGCATCAGGAACAGCACCGGGAGCCGGGCGTCGGACGCTGGGGACGGCGCAAGCAGCGGCGCAGGGGGCGTCATCGGGAGCAGCTCCGGGAGGGGCGGCAGGCACGCTCCCCGGGACGGCGCAGGAGGCTGCGCAGGGAGCGGCTCCGAGTGCGTCGGCGGGCACGATGCCCGGGGCGATCCTGGGGTCGGCGCTGGGAGCGTCGGCAGGCACGCTGCTGGGTGCGTCGTTGGGGATGGCACCGGGGACAGCGCCGGGGTTGCTGCTGGCGACCGGGCAGGTGCTCCCGCTCTCCAGCGTGCACCGCCTCGCCCGCACCAGCACGTTGGTGCGGATCGTCATGAACGCCGAGGGACAGGTGCTGGACATGGGCCGCAAGGTCCGCCTGGCCACCCCCGCCCAACGCCGGGCCATCTACGCCCGGTACGCCACCTGCTGGATCGACGGCTGCCCACTCCCGGCGACCATGTGCCAGATCGACCACGCCGACAACTGGAGCACCGGCGGCCTGACCGACCTGAAGCTCCTCGGCCCGGCCTGCCAGTTCCACAACCGCGACCGCTACCAGCACCCCGACCGCTACACCCGCCGCAAAGAAGGCGAAGACCGCTGGGCCTTCACCTACCACCGGATCGGGAGCAGGCGGCCGCGCGAGTGAGGCGGGGGCACGGAGAGGTGGGCCGACGCGCGGACAGGCCCGGTGACTACGCGAGTAAGGCCGGAGGCACGGGGTGGGCGACGCACGGGCCTGCCCGGGCGACGAACGGACAGGCCCCGGAGGCTGCGGGCGTGAGGCGGGAGCCACAGTGGGCAACGCACAGGGCAGGCCCGGGCGACGCGCGCCGCAGGGCTCGGCGGCTGCGCGTCTGTACGGAGCCGGACTGGTGTGCCGGACCGGGGCCGGCTCGCACTGGGTCGTGCAGGTCAAAGGCCGTGCAGATCAAAGGCCGCGCAGATCAAAGGCCGTGCGGGTCGGAGCGCGTGCAGATCAGCGGGCGTGTGGATCAGAGCCAGTCGCCGTTCTGGGCGACGGCGAGCAGGCGGTTCATGGGCCCGGAGGACCAGGTCTCATCGGCCACCCGGTGGAGGGCGCGGGCCCTGCGCTGGGACGCCAGGCCGGGGAACAGGGCGAGCGAGACCTGACGCGCGGCGTCGGCCACGAGCGGGGCCACCTGCTCCAGCGGGGTGCGGGCGTCGCCGACCAGGGAGATGCCGGCCACGGGCCCCTCGTGACCGCGTACGGCCGCGGCGACACAGGAGATGCCGGGGAAGCGCTCCCCCCGTTCGAAGGCGAGCCCGCGGCGCTGCCGGATGCGGTTGAGCTCCTGATGCAGGGTGCCGATGTCGCCGATCGTCCGGTTGGTGAGGCGGCTGATGTGCCCGTCGATGAGCGCCTCCACCTGCTCGGGTTCCAGCCAGGCGAGCATCGCCTTGCCGAGCGCGGTGAAATGGGCGGGTGCCCGGCCTCCGACGCGGGTCGGCACCGACAGGGCGAAGCGCCCGCCGACCTTGTCCAGGTAGTAGACCTCGGCGCCGTCGAGCACGGCGAGGTGCACGACCATCCCGGTCCTGATCTGCAGGCGGTGCAGCAGCGGCGCGGCCGCCTCGCGGATCTCGCCGTGGCCGCCGTCCCGGCCGCCGAGGCCGAGCGCCCGTTTGCCCAGGCTGTAGCCGGACGACGTGTGGTCCAGCCAGTCGAGCCGTACGAGCTGGTCGAGGATGCGATGAGCGGTCGAGCGCGGGAGGTGGGTGCGACGGGCCACGTCCTCAAGGGTGAGGCGGGTGGAGCGACCGGTGAACGCGTCCATGATCAACGTCATCCGTTCGACCATCGACTGCGGCAGCGGCGCGGGCGTCGCCGCCTCCTCGGCATGGAGAGCGGTCATCACACCTCCCAGAACTGAAATGAATTCTCGATTCGGAATCTAGCAACGCAGCACGCCCCCGGAAAGGGGCGCCAATATGCTGGGCTCCGTCCGGTTGCGGGCGGCGGGACGAGCAGCGGCAGGGACGCAGGGCGTCCACTAGAAGGTTTTCTGCCATGCGTGTCCGGTGATCGACGAGGGCGCGGGAGTCGAGGTCGCCGACGCGTGGGGCAACGGGCGCAATGCGATCCTCGCCGCCGGCCCGGCACCCGCGACGGGCGATAGGCTGCCCGGTGCCGCTCGGCAGGGTGAGGGGATGCCTTGACACAGACGTCTGCCCGATGATCGGGCCCCGATGACCGTCTCCTATCGCATCGACGTTCCCGACGCGTTCGCCGCGTCCTACGGCGGGCGCGGCGCCGAGGAGCGTGCCTGGATCGCGGAGCTTCCCCGCGTGGGGGGCGAGTTCCTGGAACGCTGGCGACTGAGACCCGACGGCGCGGCGGCCCATGGCATGGCCTCCCTGGCCCTGCCCGTGATCCGGGCCGACGGGACACCCGCGGTGCTCAAGCTTCAGCGGCCCCGGGAGGCGACCGCCGGTGTGGCCGCCGGCCTGCGGGCGTGGAACGGCGACGGCGTCGTACGCCTGCTCGACCACGACGAGCGGACCGGCACGCAGTTGCTGGAACGGCTCGACTCGGCCCTGCCCCTGTCGGCGGTGGCCGACGACCTCACGGCCCTGCGGATCCTGGCCGAACTGCTGGCCCGTCTGACCGCGGTGCCCGCGCCCGAGGGGATGCGGGGGCTGGCAGGGGTCGCCGCCGCCATGCTCGACCAGGTCCCGCGTGCCGTACGCGCGCTGCACGACCCGGCCGAGCGGCGGCTGGTGCGCGTCTGCGCGTCCGCCGTGGCCGAGCTGGTGGGCGAGCCCGGCGACCGCCTGCTGCACTGGGACCTCCACTACGACAACATCCTCGCCGGGGAACGGGAGCCGTGGCTCGCCATCGATCCGGAACCGCTGGCCGGCGATCCCGGGTTCGAACTGCTGCCCGCCTTGCGCAACCGCTGGGACGAGGTGGCGGCCACCGGCGATGTCTCCCGCGCGGTGCTGCGCCGCTTCGATCTGCTGACCGAGGTCGTCGGGCTCGACCGTACGCGGGCGGCCGGCTGGACCCTCGGACGCGTGTTGCAGAACGCGCTGTGGGACGTCGATGACGGCAGGACGGCGCTCGACCCCGTGCAGGTCGCCATCACCACGACGCTGCTCCCCCGGTGGGGCTGACGGCTGGGAGCACCACGAGCACCTCGTCGGGGGGAACCGGCCGGTCTCGGCGTGCAACGCGTACCGCGCCGCGAGGCCGGTCAGCGCGGCGGCGGATCCGCTCACGCAGGGACGCCCGCAACGTGACCCGTTCGTGACCTTGATAACCTGCCTGCTCCGATGAGCCATGCGGTAGGCCATTGAACAGATGCGTGGATCGGGGAGCTTGATGGGGGAACGACAGCGGCTGCGTCTCAACGCGCCGCTGGACACGGCCGGGATCGTCCTCGCCGCCGCCTTCTTCTCCCTGTCTCTCACGCCGTCGCTGCTGCCCCGGCCCTGGACGCTGCAGGGGATCATCGCGGGCGTCCTCGCCGCCACCGGCTATCTGGTGGGAGTGCTCGCCGCCGCACTCGTACGCCCGGCCGCGACCCGGCTCCCGGCGCGGTGGCGCGCGGCATGGCAGCGCACGGGAAGGCGGCGGGTCCGGCGGCTGGTCGCGACGTTCGGCTGCGGTCTCGGCGCGGTCTCGCTGGTCTTGGGTGTGCGCGCGCAGCGGGACATCTACGTGCTGATGGGGCTGAAGCCGCCGGAACGGCTCAACTACCTGGGCGTCCCGCTGATCGCGGCGGCCCTGTTCTTAGCCCTGCTGGCCGCCGCCCGGGCGCTGCGGATCGCGGCGCGGGCGCTGGGCCGCCTCCTCGGGCGGCGGTTCCCCACGACGGCCGCGCGGTTCGCCGCCGGTCTCGGGGTGGGCGTGCTGGCCGTCTTGCTGACCGACGGGATCCTCACCGAGGCCCTGCTCAAGGGGGCCGATCACAGCTTCGCCGCGATCAACACCGAGACCGCTCCCGGCATCACCCCGCCGACGGCCGCCACGCTGTCGGGCAGCCCCTCCTCACTGGCCTCCTGGGCGTCCCTGGGTCTGGAGGGCCGCGCCTTCGTCGCGCAGGCGCCGACGGTGGGCGAGCTGAGCCAGTTCACGGGGCGGCCGGCCGTTCCCCCGATCCGGGTCTACGCGGGGCTCGACTCCGCCGCGACCGTACGCCAAAGGGCCGCCCTGGCCGTACGGGAACTGGAGCGCACCGGCGCGTTCGGCCGCAAGGTGCTCTGCGTGATCACGACGACCGGCACCGGCTGGGTGGACCCGCAGGCGGCCGCCGCCCTGGAGTTCATGTACGGCGGAGACACCGCGCTGGTCTCCATGCAGTACTCCTATCTGCCGAGCTGGCTGTCGTTCCTGGTGGACCGCGAGCGGGCCAGGGCGGCCGGGCGCGAGCTGTTCGACCAGGTGTACGCCCGCTGGTCGGCGCTGCCCGCCGGGCACCGGCCCAAGCTGCTGGTCTTCGGGGAGAGCCTGGGGGCGTTCGGCGCGGAGTCGGCGTTCGACGGCGACCGGGACCTGCGTGAGCGCACCGACGGCGCGCTGCTCGTCGGTCCGCCGGACAGCAGCGCGCTGTGGCGGCGGCTCGTCGACGACCGGGACCCGGGCAGCGGGGAGACGCTGCCCGTCTACCGGAACGGCGAGACCGTGCGCTTCGCCAACCGTCCCTCCGACCTGGACGCGCCCGCGTCGCCCTGGAACGCGCCGCGGGTGGTCTACCTGCAGCATCCCTCCGACCCGATCGTGTGGTGGACGCCCCGGCTCATCCTCGCCCGGCCCGACTGGCTGGAGGAGCGGCGCGGCGACGACGTGCTGCCCTGGATGCGGTGGTATCCGTTCGTGACGTTCTGGCAGATCACGGCAGACCTGGTCTTCTCCCTCGACGCGCCGCCGGGGCACGGCCACGACTACGACGGCGAGGTGATCGCGGCGTGGGCGCGGATCGCCCCGCCGGACGGGTGGGACGACGCGCGGACCACGGCCCTGACCACGCTGCTCGCGAAGCGTACGGCAGGCTCGGACGCCGGATGAGCCTCCCCGGGCGGCGCGGTGGATATCGCAGTGAGTATCGCGGTGGGCATCACAGCGAGTCGAGCCAGCCGATCAGCCGGGCGCCCTCGCGCGTCATGATCTCGGGGTCGCGCAGGGCGTTGGCCAGCAGCGACATGCCCTGATAGCCGGCCACCAGGGTCAGGGCGAGGCCGTCGGGCTCGGGCAGGCCGAGCTCGCGGAACTGCTGCTCGACCCAGTCGAGCAGCAGCCGGATGACCCTGCCCGCCTCCGCGTCCAGGCCGCCCTCGTCGCGTTTGTCCAGCTCGGCGGCGAGCGTGCCGGTCGGGCATCCGTAGCGGGCCGCGACGTCACGCTGGCCGACCCAGGTCTCCACGAGGCCCTTGAGCCGCTCCCGGGGGTCCGGCAGCCGCTCCAGCCGTTCGGTGAGATCCCGCAGGTGGCGGGCGTGCTCGTCCAGCGCCGCGGCGACGAGCTCGTCCTTGGTCTTGAAGTAGTAGTACACGTTGCCGACCGGGACGTCGGCGGCGCGGGCGATGTCGGCGATGGTCGTGCGCTCGGCGCCCTGCCGGTGCACGACCTCGGCGGCGGCGGCCGTCAGCCGCCGCCGCTTGGCGCTCGCGGCCCGCACCCGGGCGTTCGTCGAGTCAGTCACCCGACTCACTATAGGGCGGGTCCCCAATGGGCCGGGCTGTAGGGCGGGTCACCAGTTGGCCGGCAGCCCCGGAGTGGTGGGCGGCAGGGGGCGGTTCTTCGGGTGGATGACGTACACGATCCCGCCGCTGCCGGTGCTGCGGAGCCAGACGTTCTCGAAGTTGGCCCGGGGGTAGACGTGGCGCACCGCGTCGTTGTCCGGCGATGCGGGGTCGTTGGCGATCACGTCGCCGTCGGCCGTGAAGCCGATGATGACCATGAGGTGGCCGTTGGTGCTGTATCCGGCGCCGGGCAGTTCCTCGGCCTTGAACGACTGCGAGGTGACGACCGGGATGCCGGCCCGGATCAGCCGCTCCATCTCGGTCAGCGAGCGGAGCCGGGTGACGAACCCCTCAAGCCCATATCGCCCGGCGTAGGCGGCGTTGAACGGCCAGTTGCCCGCTCCCTCGTACGCGTAGTCGTAGGTGTATCTGGCGGCGTAGTCGACCTCGGGGTCGGGGTCGGCGGGGTCCACCCAGGAGGTGTCCTGCTCGCTGGGCCACTTGCCCCAGTAGCCGAGGACCATGGTGGTCGAGGTCGGGCTGCACCATGCCTCTCCCCCGCCGTCCCACTCGGGGTAGTGGCCCTCGTGGACGTTCTGCGAGCGGCGGGGCACCGGCAGCTCGACGCCCCAGGCCGTGCCGCCGGGACTGACCGGCACGGTCGCCCGGTCGGGCACCGCGGAGGCCATCGCGCCGAGCGTGCGCACGACCGGCTTCACGGCCGAGCCGGGCGTGCGGTAGAGGGTGACGCGCAGCTGGTAGGAGGTGATCGCCTTGCCCGCCGCGGCCACGAACGTGTCGACCGAGACGGTGCCGTCGGCGTCCCGCTGCCCGGACAGCGACGTGCGGCGGATGTCCTCGTCGCCGTACGCCCAGCGGCCGAGCACGTACCACTTCGTCTGCCCGGCGGCGTGGCGGCCGCGCATCTCGACCTGCAGCCAGCTTCCGGCGGGCACGTCGGCGTTCCAGGAGGCCACCAGCTCGGTGGCGGCGAAGCCGATGGGCCGCTCGGGGCCGGTCCACCGGGCGTACTCCCAGGTCTTGGTGCCGAGCGCGTCGGTGTAGGAGGTCGTGCCCACGGGGGCGGCGAACGACAGGGTGTCGCCCGCCTTCACGCCCTCACGCAGGCCGGGGCCGAAGTGGGCCCGCTGATAGACGACGTCGACGGCGGACTTCGGCGGGGGCTTGGCCGCGGCCTCGGCGGCCGTGGAGGTGACGGTGAGAGCGGAGGTCGTCAGGAGGGCGGACAGGAACACGGGCAGGAACGCAGGCAGAAACGCGGTCGGCACGCGCATGCTTCACCTCGGGGTCTCGTCGGCGCCCTCGACGCTAGAGACCCCGGCCCGCCCGGCGCATCGGCAGGAATACGTATCCGCACCCGCGCTTTCGCGCGGACGCGCGCCTGGGCGGAACGCGGTCCACAGTTCAGCGGGAACGGGTCCGAGAATTCCCTTCGATCTCTCACGTCACAGGCGTTTCGCCGCTTTGCTGATATTTTGCGAACTTTCGCCTTACCTGCCCGAATATTCATGGCACGCTGATTCGCATGTTCGCCCCAAAGTTCTCCCTTGGTGTCGCCATGGTCGCCTTTGCCCTGGCCACCGGGGTGGCATCACCGGCTCTCGCCGCTCCCACCCCGGCCTCCCCCCGCCTGACGCAGCACGTTTTCACGGACGCGCCGGCCGTGCACGGGCGGGCCGTCTATCTGTGGGACGCCACGACCGGGCAGGACCTGCTGGACAAGAACGCCGGCAAGCGCATGCCGGTCGCGAGCCTCACCAAGATCATGACAGCGTACGTCGTGCTGCGGGACGCCAAGCTCGACGACAAGGTCACGATCAAGCGTGAGGACCTTCAGTACGCCTGGGACAACGACGGCTCGACGGCCGACCTGGAGGCCGGCGACACCCTGCCGGTCAGCGAGCTGCTGTACGCCCTGCTGCTCCCCTCGGGCGCGGACGCGGCGCACGCCCTGGCCCGCGTGTACGGCCCCGGCGTGCCCGGTTTCGTGAACAAGATGAACGCCGCCGCACGCCAGCTCGGCTTGAAGGACACCCTGTACGTGAACGCCGACGGGCTCCCGACGTCCCACGGCGACGGCTACTCCACGGCGCGCGACCAGGCCAGGCTCGCGGCGATCGCGCTGAAGAACCCGGTGTTCAAGAAGGTCACCTCGACCAGCGAGCACTCGACCGACGACGGCCGGTACGACTGGTCCAACACCAACCACATGCTCGGCCTGCCGGGCGCGATCGGCGTGAAGACCGGCTCCACGGACGCCGCCGGGTTCTGCCTGGCGTTCGCCGCCGACCGGAACGGCCACCGGCTGATCGGGATCATCCTCGGCGAGAACGTGGCCAACCGCCGCTGGGACACCGCCGAGACGCTGCTCGACTGGGCGACCGACAACCTGACCTCCCAGCCCTCCGCATAGAGCCCTCCACCTAGAACAGGGCGCGGGCGCGCAATACCCCGGCGGGCCAGAAAACAGGGTCTTTCCGTATCGGTCAAACCCAGTTAAGTTCCCGATCAGTGCCCATCGGGGGGTGGGCCACTGAGACCGTTCGGACCGTCATTGGACCCGAAGGAGAGCCCAATGCGCGCCTCGCTCGGCATGCGGGCCGCCGTCGCCATCGCGACGTCCGCCCTCGTGCTTCCCCTGCTGCCGGCCGCGCCGGCGAACGCCGATCCCGACCCCGGGAAGATCGCGCAGACCGTGGTCGCGTCGGCGGTGAAGAAGCACCTGCGCAAGCTGCAGGACATCGCGAACGCCAACGGCGGCACGCGCGCCGCCGGCACCCCCGGTTTCGCGGCCTCCCGCGACTACGTCGCCGGAGTGCTGAAGAAGGCCGGATACACGGTGAAACTGCAGGCGTTCGAGTTCCCGTTCTTCAAGGAGAACTCCACCGCGCTCCTGCAGCGGACCGCGCCCTCCCCCAAGACGTACGCGCCCACCCCGCCGGACGGCAGCAGCGTCGGCGAGTTCGCCACGATGACCTACTCCGGCTCGGGAGACGTCACGGGCGCCGTCGCCGACGTCGACCTCATGCTGCCTCCCGGACCCGAGGCCAACGCGTCGACCTCCGGGTGCGAGACGAGCGACTTCGCCGGCTTCCCCGCGGGCGCGGTCGCGCTGGTCCAGCGCGGCACCTGCACCTTCCAGGTGAAGGCGGAGAACGCGCAGGCCGCGGGCGCCTCCGCGGTGATCATCATGAACGAGGGCCAGCCCGGGCGCACCGACACCCTGCAGGGCACGCTGGGCGAGCCCACCGTGCACATCCCCGTCGTGGGCGTGAGCTTCGCCGTCGGCCAGGAGCTGTCGGCCGCCGGCACCACGGTGCGCGTGACGACCGACACCACCAGCGAGATCCGTACGACCCACAACGTCATCGCCGACTCCCGGTGGGGCGACGCGAACAGGGTGGTGCAGCTCGGGGCGCACCTCGACAGCGTGCTCGCCGGGCCCGGCATCAACGACAACGGCTCGGGCAGCGCCGCGATCCTGGAGGTCGCCACGGTGCTGGGCAAGATCCCGACCCGCAACAAGCTGCGCTTCTCCTTCTGGAGCGCCGAGGAGCTGGGCCTGCTCGGTGCCGAGCACTACGTCGCGAGCCTGTCCCCGGCCGACCTGGCGAAGATCAAGCTGTACCTGAACTTCGACATGGTCGGCTCCCCGAACTACGCGCTGAAGATCTACGACGGTGACGACTCCGACGCCACCGGCGCGGGTCCCGGGCCGGAGGGCTCCGCCGAGATCGAGAAGCTCTTCGAGAAGTACTTCGACGCCCTCCACCAGCGCCATAACGGCACCGACTTCGACGGACGGTCGGACTACGGGCCCTTCATCGCGGCCGGGATCCCGTCCGGCGGGACGTTCACCGGCGCCGAGGGCGTCAAGACGGCCGAGGAGCAGGCGATGTTCGGCGGCACCGCCGGCCAGGCGTACGACCCCTGCTATCACCAGGCCTGCGACACCATCGCCAACATCAGCGACAAGGCGCTCGCGCTGAACACCGGCGCGATCGCCACCGCCGCGGCCGTCTACGCCTTCAGCCGCGACCTGCCCGGCCCGGACAACCGCACCACCGCCGCCGCCGCGCGCACCACTGCGGCCACCAGTGCGGCCACCAGTGCGGCCACCGCCGCGGCCACCACAGCCGCCGCGGGCGGCACCGCCGCGACGCGATGAACCACGCGGGCCCCGCCGGACGACGTCCGGCGGGGCCCGTTTCACGCCGGGTGTCAGCTCGCGAAGTTCACGTCGCTGCAGAAGAAGAACGTCTGGTCCAGGTGCGAGGCCTGCCAGATCGTGCAGACCACGGCCCGGCCGCTGCGGCCCGAGGCGCTGAGATCGACCGGGTAACAGTCGGCGGGGGCGTACATCCCGGTCTTGGTGAGCAGCTGCAGGTCGTTCCAGCCCACCGCCCGCCGGGTCGGGGCGAAGCCCGGCTTGGTGACATAGACCATCAGGTAGCCGGCGCCGTGATGGGCCTGGTCCCACAGTTTGATCGTGAAGTCGTTCCGCGGTGCCCTTTCGAGCGCGACTCAACCGGGGTCGGGCGAGGCCTGCTGGCCCTGCTCCGACTTCGCCAGGAACGGCGAGCGGCCGAGGATCACGATGCCCACCACGAGCGCCACCAGACCGCCGACCTCCCCGGCGAGGGCCGGGGGATCGACGCGCAGGCGCTCGCCGAACATCGCGACGCCCAGGACGATGCCGACGATCGGCTCGGTCGCCGTGGTGGCGGGCAGCGAGACCCGCAGCGGCGCGGCGTCGAACGCGCTCTGGTTGAGCAGGATGCCGGTCACGGCGATCACGGGCAGCAGGTAGGGCTCCCAGGAGGTGAACAGCGCCGCCGGTCCTTCCGCGAGCGTCAGCAGGGACCCGCGGGTCAGCGCGTCCTGGAGGCCGTACAGCGCCCCCGCGGCGGCGGCGAGCAGCATCGCCTTGGTCTGCAGGGGCGCCCGCAGCGCCACGGCGACCATGCCCGCGGCCACGCCCGCCACGACCAGCACGGCGATCCACACCATGGAGCCCGACGCCGATATCCCGCCGCCCTGGGGGCGGCCGGCCAGGAGGAAGGCGGCCACGCCACCGCTGACCAGCACCGCGCCCAGCCACTCCGCCGCGCCCAGGCGCTCCTGGTAGAACAGGGCCGCCGCGGCGAGGGCGAAGATGAGGTTGGTCGCCAGAAGCGGCTCCACTGAGGCCACGTCGGCACGTTGCAGGGCCAGTGCGCCGAGGACCTGCCCGCCGACCATCGCGCCGATCCCCGCCAGCCACACCGGTTTGCGCGCCAGGTCGAACAGCAGGCGCACGTGCAGCATCTCGCCCAGCGGCTCGGTGTAGGCGACGTGCTGCTGCGCGACCCAGCCAAGGCCGAGGAGGGCCGCGGCCGCCAGGCCGAGAAGCACCGTGACGATCACGTCGGTCACTCCCCTCGGCGGCGGTGGCGGTCATGTATCCGCCCATCCCCCGCCACAGCGGCCTCATGTCCGGTGATATGGTTTTGGTCAATCGTCCAAATCATTCGTCCAAGGCGAGCGTTCAAGGCAATCGTTCAAGGCAATCGTTCAAGGCGAGCGCCCAGGGGGGGAGCACGGAGAGATGGCGGAGGCATCCGCGGACCGGGGCAGGACCACGCGGCAACGGCTGCTCGGCGCGGCCGCGGCCCTGATCGCCGAGGCCGGCTGGGGCGCGGTCAGCACGCGAATGGTGGCCGAGCGTGCCGGGGTCGCCCCCGGGGTGGTGCACTACCACTTCGCGTCGCTGCCCGATCTGCTGATCGCGGCCTCGACCGGGGTCGCGCGCATGATGCTGGAGGAGCTCACCGCGCGGCTGGCGGAGCAGCCCGATCCCGAGACCGGCGTCGAGTGGCTGCTGGGCGAGCTGTCCCGTTACACGGGCACCGATCCCGCCTCGCTGCTGCTCGTCGAGATGTACCTGGCCGCCGCCCGGCTGCCCGAGCTGCGCGACCGGCTGCACGAGATCGTCGCCGACTCCCGCACGCAGATCGCCTCCTGGCTGCGGGATCGCGGCCACGCCGATGACGCCGACGCCGTCGCCGCGGTCCTGGTCGCGGCGGTGGACGGCCTCATGCTGCACCGCGGGCTCGACCCCGATCTCGATTTCACCGCTCTGGCCGGGCCGCTGCGGGCGCTGGTGCGTACGGATCGAACGGATCGAACGGATCGACACGAGGAGGGCAGCGGGACATGAAAGCGATCGTCTGCGGCGCCGGGATAGCGGGCACGGCCCTGGCCTGGCACCTGGAGCGCGACGGCTGGGGCGTCGAACTGGTCGAGCGCGCCCCGGTGTTCCGCGAGGGCGGATACATGATCGACTTCTATGGCCCGGGGCTGGAGGCGGCCGAGCGGATGGGGCTGCGCCCCGGGCTGGAGGAGGTCCGTCACCCCGTCAACGAGATCGGTTACGTCGACGGCTCCGGACGGGAGACCAGCCGTCTCGTCGTCAAGGCCGGTTTCGCCGAGGTGGTCAGCCTGCTGCGGGGCGACCTCGCCCGCGTGCTCGCCGAGCAGGTGCGCGCGCCGGTGCGGTACGGCACGACGGTCGCGGCCGTCCGGCAGGACGACAGCGGCGTCGAGGTCGAGCTGACCGACGGCACCCGGCGCGAGGCGGACCTGCTGGTCGGCGCCGACGGCGTGCACTCGCGGGTCAGGGAGCTGGTCTTCGGCCCCGAGGAGCGTTTCATCCGCTATCTCGGCCACCACGTCGCCGCGTACGTGGTCGAGGACGAGGACCTCAGCCGGCTCGTCGGCCCGCGCTACCGGATGCTGACCGTGCCGCATCTGATGGCCGGCGCCTACGCGGTGGGCGAGGACCGGCTCGCCCTGCTGTTCCTGCGCCACGAGCCCGACCCCGCCGTTCCCGCCGATCCGGCCGCCTCGCTGTGCGAGCACTTCGGGCATCTCGGCTGGATCATGCCCGAGGTCCTCGGCAGGTGCCCGCAGCCACCGGAGCTGTACTACGACCAGGTCACCCAGGTCGAGGCGCCGCAGTGGAGCAGCGGCCGGGTGGTCCTGCTCGGCGACGCCTGCCAGGCGGTCTCTCTGTTCGCCGGGCACGGCGCGTCGCTCGCGGTGGCCGCGGCGTGGGTGCTCGCCGGCGAGCTGCGCGCGGCCTCCTCCGGTGACCTGTCCCCCGCGCTCGATCGGTACGCGGCGCGCATGCGGCCGGTCGTCACCGACGTCCAGGCGTTCGGCCGCCGCTTCCTCCCCTGGATGGCGCCACCGAGCCGCCTGCGCATCACGGCCCGCGACTGGATGCTCCGGCTGGCCTCCCTTCCCGGGGCAGACCGGCTCTTCATGAACTCCTTCACCCCCGGCGGGCACCGCCTGATCACATGACGCACCGGACGGCATCACGCGGCGTGACGCACTGGTAACGGAGTTTTATTCCGGATGCCGTGGTCCGGTAATCCGGGCGGACTGAAGTAGCCGTCATGGAATCGGCGGCAGAGCCCAGCACACCGGCCGGCACACCGCGGATCGCCGGTGCCCACTATCCGGTCGCGGTCGTCGGCGGCGGCCAGGCCGGGCTGTCGATCAGCCACTGCCTGGGCCGGCGCGGCATCGAGCATGTCGTCATCGAGGCGCGGCGGATCGGCCACGAGTGGCGTGAGCGCCGCTGGGACTCCTTCTGCCTGGTCACCCCCAACTGGCAGTGCGACCTGCCGGGCTTCCCCTATCGCGGGCCCGACCCGGACGGTTTCATGGTCCGGGAGGAGATCGTCCGCTATCTGGAGGACTACGCCGCCTCCTTCGGTCCCCCGCTCGCCGAGGGCGTGCGCGTCACACGATTACGCAGGGCCGCGAGCGGGACGTTCGAGCTCGCGACCACCGCCGGGGATCTGACCGCCGACCAGGTCGTGGTGGCCACCGGCCCCTACCACGCGCCCGCCGTACCCCGCCTGGCCGAGCGGCTGCCCGCGGAGATCACGCAGGTCCACTCCTCGCGGTATCGCCGTCCCGGACAACTTCCCGAGGGCGCGGTGCTCGTGATCGGCACCGGGCAGTCGGGCTGCCAGATCGCCGAAGACCTGCATCTGGCCGGGCGGCGGGTCCACCTCGCCGTCGGGAGCGCGCCCCGGGTCGCCCGCTTCTACCGGGGCCGGGACTGCGTGGCGTGGCTGCACGACATGGGCCACTACGCCAGGACCATCGACGAGTTCGACGACGCGGACGCCGTACGCCTGCGGGCCAACCACTACGTCACCGGACGCGACGGCGGGCGCGACATCGACCTGCGGGCCTTCGCCCGCGACGGCATGCGCCTGTACGGCCGGCTGACCGGCGTCACCGGCACCACGCTGGAGTTCGCGGACGACCTCAAGGACAACCTCGACAGGGCCGACGCGGTGGCCGAGGGGATCAAGGACGCCATCGACGCGTACATCGCCGATCGCGGCATCGACGCCCCCGCCGAGCCCCGCTACGTGCCCGTGTGGGAACCGGGCGAGCCGGTACGCGCCCTCGACCCGGCGGCGGCCGGGATCACCTCGGTCGTCTGGGCGACCGGGTTCACCCGCGACCACCGCTGGATCGAGATCCCCGCCTTCGACGGCCGGGGCTATCCGATGCACTGGCGCGGCGTGACGAGCTGTCCCGGGCTGTACTTCCTCGGTCTGCCCTGGCAGCACACCTGGGGCTCCGGCCGGTTCGAGGCGGTGGGCCGGGACGCCGAGTTCCTGGCCGGTCACATCGAGGCGTCGCGGCGGCTCGCCGACGTCTGCGGCGCGCTGACCGGCGCGCCCGCCGAGCTCTCCCCCGCGCTTCCGGTCGGGTGAGAAGCCGATGACCTCCGACATGATCTGCGACGCGCACCGGCACATCGGCGTGCTGCCCGCCCATCCCTTCTACGGCGGCCCCGCGGTGAACCCCGACGTGACCGCGCGGGCCACGGTCAAGCAGCTGATCGCCGACCTCGACGCGGAGGGCACGGAGCGCGCGCTGGTGCTGCCCAACTACGGCGTGCCCGACCCGGCGGTCGCCTTCGCGCTCAACGACCTCGTCCTGGAGGCGGCGCAGGCCGACGACCGGATCCGCGCGGGGCTGTGGGTCTCGCCGCTGCCGCGCGACGAGGAACGCACCACCCGCGCCCTCGCCCTGGCGGGCGAGCGGGGCGTCCGGGCGCTGAAGCTCAGCTTCCTGCTCGGCGGACGGCCGGCCGACCCCGCCTGCCGTCCGGGGCTCGACCGGATCTTCGCCGCCGCCGAACGCCACGGGCTGGTGGTGCACGTGCACACCTCGCCCGGCGCCGCCTCGGACGTCGACGAGGTCGGACACCTGGTCGAGTGGTACGCCGACCGCGTCCCGGTGCACCTCGTGCACTTCGGCGGCGGGATGAGCGGCCACATCAAGCTGGCCGGCTCGCGGTTCTTCGACTGGATCGCGGCCGGCAAACGCGTCTACACCGATCTGTCCTGGGCCATCGGCTTCGCGCCGTACTGGCTGGCCGGGGAGATCGAGCGGCGCGGCATCGGGCACGACCGCGTGCTGTTCGCCAGTGACCAGCCGTGGGGCGACTTCGCGGGCGAGCACGCCCGGATGCGCGCCGCGGCCGGGGACGGCGAGCTGGGCGCGCTCGTCTTCCGCGGCACCTTCGCCTCCCTTTACACCTGACCCCGCTCACCTACGCAAGGAGAAGCACATGACCGTCGACATGACCGACCTGGAGAAGAAGAGCATCGAGGAGATCCCCCACCCGTCCCTGCCCGAGGGCTCCACCATCTACGGCACGACCAAGGTCTTCCCCGACTACAAGGCCGAGAACGGCGAGTCGTACTTCACGCTCGTCCACGGCATCGCGCACGAGTCGTCGGTCAGCTTCGTGGCCGTGCTGCAGGCCACCCGGGCGCTGCGCAAGGGCTTCGAGACCGCCATCTACTTCTACGGCCCGGGCTCGCTGAACTGCCTGGCCACCCGCGGCTTCCCGACGACCGGCAACTCGGCGTTCCCTGGCGAGCACAACATCAACAACCAGCTCAAGACGTTCATCGCCGAGGGCGGGAAGGTCTACTGCTGCCGGTTCGGCCTGTCGCTGCACGGCGCCCGTGAGGAGGACCTCATCGAGGGCGTGATCCCCACCCACCCGCTCGACGTGCAGGACGCGCTGATCCACTACGCCCGCAAGGGCGCCATCATCAACTCCACCTACCAGCTGTAGTGCCGTGACCGTCGATCTGCGGATCATGACCCGCGCCGAGCTGGCCCTGCGCGGCGTGGCCTTCGACACGCCCGTACGCCGGCCGGACGGCGCGGGGCCCAGCGGCGACGGCCACGTCCTGGTCGACGGCGTGGGCGCGGCGCTGCCCATCGATCCCGGCAGCCCCTACACGGTGCGCGACGGCATGGTCTGGCTCGGCGACCAGGACACCGGGGTCTCCCTGGTGCCCGTGCGGCGGCCGAGGTTCTACGACCTGACCACCGCGGACGGCGTGCCGTACGAGAAGATCGCCCGGCTGCACGGCGCGGACGTGCTCGCCACGACCGTCGTGCAGACGTGCATCAGGTATGGCGAGGCCGACCGGTGCCGCTTCTGCACGATCGAGGAGTCGCTGCGGTCGGGCGCCACGGTCGCCGCGAAGACGCCCGCCCAGCTCGCCGAGGTGGCGGAGGCGGCGGTGCGGCTCGACGGCGTACGCCAGATGGTGATGACCACGGGCACGACCACCGGGCCCGATCGCGGCGCGCGCACGCTGGCGCGGTGCGTGCGGGCCGTGCTGGACGCCGTGCCGCGCCTGCCGATCCAGGTGCAGTGCGAGCCGCCGGGCGACCTGGCCTGGATCGGCGCGCTGCGCGAGGCCGGGGCCACCGCGATCGGCATCCACGTGGAGTCGCTGGACGAGGAGGTGCGGCGGCGCTGGATGCCGGGCAAGTCGTCGGTGCCGCTCGCCGAATACGAGGCCGCCTGGGACGAGGCGGTCCGGGTGTTCGGGCGCAACCGCGTCTCGACGTACCTGCTGGTGGGGCTGGGTGAGGACCCCGACGAGCTGATCGCGGGCGCGGGCCGTCTCATCCAGCGGGGTGTCTACCCCTTCGTGGTCCCGTTCCGCCCGATGCGGGGCACGCTCGCGGCCCGTGACGGGATCGGCGCCCCCGATGCCGGCCTGCTGACGTACGTCACCGAGGGTGTGGCGGCGCTGCTGCGCGCGGCCGGCATGCGCGGCGCGGACCAGGGGGCGGGCTGCGCCGCGTGCGGGGCGTGCGGCGTGCTGAGCGCGGCGGGCGGGTGAGGCGACGATGCTCCTCGACGGCGACACCCAGGCGCCTGCACGGGAAGAGGCGCAGGACATCCTCGCGTTGCTCGGCGACCGCAGCACGCTGGCCCGGCGGCCGCCCATCCGGATCGAGCAGGCCGACGCCGCCGCCGTCCGGGCCTACCGGCGGCTGCGGCACGAGGCGTTCGTCCGGGAGCAGGGGTTGTTCGAAGGGCACGACCTCGACGACAGGGACGACGATCCCCGCACGATCACGCTGGTGGCCAGGGACGCGGCGGGCACGGTGGTCGGCGGCGTTCGGCTCGGACCGGCCTGCGACGGCCCCGACATCGGCTGGTGGACGGGCGGGCGGCTGGTCGCGGCGCGTGGATCTGGCGGCATGGGGGTGGGCGCGGCGCTGGTGCGGGCCGCCTGCGCCCGCGCCGAGGCGGAGGGCGTGCTGCGGTTCGAGGCGACCGTGCAGGTCAGGGCCGAGGCGTTCTTCCGCCGCCTCGGCTGGGCCCGGGTGCGGCCGGTGACGGTCGCGGGTGCGCCGCACGTGCTGATGCGCCACCCGATCGGCCGGATCGAGGGACAGGCGGCAGCGGCCAAGTCGGCGCTCGGGCCGCTGCTCGCCGTCCTCGCCGGGCAGGGCCCGCACGCCCTGGGCGGCCCGGGTTTCGTCGGCGACGACGCTGCGCCGGTGCCCGGGGGCGACCTGGTCGCCGCCTGCGACGCCATCGTGCCGTCCATGGTCGAACGCGACCCGGAATGGGCAGGCTGGTGCTCGGTCCTGGTCAACCTCAACGATCTGGCCGCGATGGGCGCCGCCCCGGTGGGGCTGCTCGACGCGCTCGCCGCCCCCGGCGCCGCGCACGCCGCCCGGGTGCTGGACGGCCTGGCGCGGGCCGCCCGCGCGTACGGGGTGCCGGTGCTCGGCGGGCACACGCAGCTCGGGGTGCCGGCCGCGCTGTCGGTGACGGCCCTCGGCCGCGCCGCGCGTCCCGTGCCGGGCGGCGGCGGACGCCCCGGCCACGCCGTGCGCCTCACGGCCGACCTCGGCGGCGGCTGGCGCGCCGGATATCGGGGCCGCCAATGGGACTCGACCACCTCCCGGCGTACGGACGAGCTGCGGGCGATGCTCGGCGCGGTCGCGGCCGGCCGCCCCGCCGCCGCCAAGGACGTGTCGATGGCCGGGATCGCCGGCACGCTCGGCATGCTGGCCGAGGCGGGCGGCTGCGCGGCCGTGCTGGACGTGGCCGCGGTGCCGCGCCCGGCGGCCGCCTCCATGGGCGACTGGCTCACCTGCTTCCCCGGCTTCGCGATGCTCACGGCGGACGAGCCGGGCGCGTCCGCGCCCCCGGCGGGACCGGCCGTCTCGGCGGTGTGCGGAGAGTTGACCACCGGCCGCGGCGTCTCGCTGCGCTGGCCCGACGGAGAGGTCACGGAGGCCGTCGGCGGCCCGGTGACCGGATTGGGGACCGCGTGAGCGCCCTGCGCATGGCGGCGGTGTCCGCCGCGTTCGGCCGCGACCTCGGCGAGGACGTCGCGATCGTCGAACGCCTCGTCAAGGAGGCCCGCAACGAGGACGTACGGCTCCTCGCGCTGCCCGAGGCGTGCCTCGGCGGCTACCTGCTCAGCCTGGACGGCGACGCCGCCGACGCCGGGCCGCCCCCGCTCGCCGTGGACGGCCCGGAGATCCGGCGGCTGGCCGCGCTGGCCGGTGACATGGTCGTGATCGCGGGCTACTGCGAGGACGGCGGCGACGCCCGCTACAACAGCGTGGTGTGCGTCAGCGGCGACGGCGTGCTGGGCAACCACCGCAAGGTGCACCAGCCGCTCGGCGAGAACGCCAGCTACGCCTCGGGCGACGGCTTCCATGCCTTCGACACGCCCGTCGGCAGGATCGGCATGATGATCTGCTACGACAAGGCGTTCCCGGAGGCCGCCCGCGCGCTGGCCCTCGGCGGCGCGCAGATCGGGGTGTGCGTGTCGGCCTGGCCGGGCTCGCGGACGAACGCGGCGCCCGATCTGGAACGCGACCGCTGGAAGCGGCGCTTCGACCTGTTCGACCGGGCGCGGGCGCTGGAGAACCAGATCGTGTGGCTGTCGGCCAACCAGGCCGGGACGTTCGGGTCGCTGCGCTTCGTCGGCAGCGCCAAGGTCGTGGACCCCGGCGGCGAGATCGTCTCGGCCACGGGCGTCGGGCCGGGCATGGCCGTCGCCGAGATCGACGTGCCGCGGGCGCTGGAGACCGCGCGCCGGTCGATGGGCCATCTGCGCGACCGCCGGCCGGAGGCATACGGGACGGCATACGGGACGGCGAACGGCACGGCGAACGGCACGGCGAACGGGACGGCGGGGCTCGCGGGGTGAGCGTTCTGCGGATCGCCGCGGCGGCCGCCCACTTCGGCCGCGACCTCGCCTTCGACCTGGCCCGCATCGCCAAGCTGATCGGCGACGCCCGAGCCGCGGGCGCCCGGCTGCTCGTGCTGCCCGACGCCGCGCTCGGCGGCTACCTCGCCGACCTGCGCAGGCCGGACCCCGAGGCGCTGCCGCCCGCGCTGAAGCCGGACGACCCGGCGATCGCGCGGGTGGCGGCGCTGGCCGCCGAGATGGTGGTGTGCGTCGGCTTCTGCGAGGACGGCGGCGACGTCCGCTACAACGCGGCGGTGTGCGTCAGCGGCGACGGTGTGCTCGGCCTGCACCGCAAGGTGCACCTGCCCGCGGGCGAGACCGCGGCCTACGCCCCGGGCGAGCGGTTCGACGCCTTCGACACCCCGGCCGGGCGGATCGGCATGCTGATCGACTACGACAAGACCTTCCCCGAGTCGGCCCGCAGCCTCGCGCTCGACGGCGCGCAGATCCTGGCCTGCCTGTCGGCCTGGCCCGCCAGCGTCACCAACCGCGCGCCCCGGATGGCCCAGGACCGGCAGTCGCGGCTGTTCGACCTGTACGACCAGGCGCGCGCCGCCGAGAACCAGGTCGTGCTCGCCTCCTCCAACCAGACGGGGGTGATGGGCGGCATGCGGTTCCTCGGCCAGGCCAAGGTCGTCGGGCCGGGCGGCGACGTGCTCGCCCGCACCTGGTCGAAGGCCGGGCTGGCGGTGGCCGAGCTCGACGTCGCCGCCGAGATCGACCGCGCCCGGCGGATCCTCCATCACCTGCACGAGCGCAGGCCGGGCGTCTACCGGGAGGTGCGTGCGTGAGAATCGCCCTGCTCAGCTACTCGACCCGGCCACGCGGCGGGGTCGTGCACACCCTCGCCCTCGCCGAGGCGCTCGCGGCGGCGGGACAGCACGTGACGGTGTGGACGCTCGGCCGGGGCGGCGACTCCGGCTTCTTCCGCCCGGTCGATCCCGCCGTCCGGCTGCGCGTCGTGCCGTTCCCCGACATCCCCGGGGAGGGCGTCGGGCCGCGGGTGCTGCGGTCGATCGCGGTGCTGCGCGGGGCGTTCGCCGCGGAGGCGGCCTCCTATGACGTCGTGCACGCCCAGGACTGCATCAGCGCCAACGCGGCGGGCCACTGCGTGCGGACGGTTCACCACGTGGACCACTTCACCACCACGGAGCTGGCCGTCTGTCACGAGCGCGCCATCGTCACGCCGTACGCGCACGTCTGCGTGTCGGAGGCGGTGGCGGCCGAGCTCAAGGCCGGGTGGGACATCGCGGCGACGGTGATCCCCAACGGCGTGGCGTACGAGCGCTTCGCGTCCGCCGACCCGGCGGCCGTCGCGCGGTGGCGCGGGTGGCTGGGCGCCTACGTGCTGACGGTCGGCGGCATCGAGCCGCGCAAGGGCTCGCTCGACCTGCTGGAGGCGTACGCGCTGCTGCGGGACGCGCGCCCGGACATCCGGCTGGTGATCGCCGGAGGCGAGACGCTCTTCGACTACCGCGACTACCGGGCGCGGTGGGATGCGCGGGCGGCGGAGCTGGGCGTCGAGCCGCTGGTGCTCGGCCCGGTCCCCGACGCGGAACTGCCGCCGCTCGTTGCGGGCGCCGCCGCCTTCGCCTTCCCGTCGGTGAAGGAGGGCTTCGGCCTCGCCGCGATGGAGGCCCTGGCGGCGGGCGTCCCGCTGGTGATGCGCGACCTGCCGGTCCTGCGTGAGGTCTTCGGCTGCGCCGCGCGCTTCGCCGTCACGCCCGCCGGGCTCGCCGACGAGCTCGCCGACGCCCTCGCCTCCCCCGATCCCCGCAGGCGTACGGCGGGGCGGGAGCTGGCCGCCCGGCACACCTGGCAGGCCGCCGCCGAACGGCACATCGCGCTGTACGAGTCGCTCGCGTCTTAGGCTCGGATTTGTGACCAGGGAATTCGACGCGGTGCTGTGCGACTTCGACGGAGTCCTGAAGTTCGTCGATCTCGGCCGGCAGGCGGAGATCGAGCGGGCGTACGGGGTGGAGCCGGGGACGGTGGCCCGGGTGACCGGCGAGTCGGCGCTGGCGGTCCCGGCCCTGACCGGGCTGGTGACCCGCGAGGAGTGGCTGGAGTCGGCGGTTCCCGTCCTCGCCGGGCTGGTTGGCTCGGCCGCACGGGCGAGCGCGCTGGCCGCCGAATGGGTGGCCGCCCGCACCTGGGTGGACGAGGAGGTCGTCGCGCTGCTCGCGCGGGCACGCGCCCGCGTCCCGGTCGTGCTCGTCAGCAACGCGACCTCCGAGCTGGCCGCCCACCTGCGCGAGCTGGAGCTGCACGACGCCTTCGATCACGTCGTGAGCAGCTACGACGTGGGGGTGGCCAAGCCCGACCCGCGGATCTTCGAGATCGCCGCCGGTCGCGCCGGAGCGCCGTTGGAGCGCTGCCTGTTCGCCGACGACCGGCCGGAGAACGTCAGGGCGGCTTCGGCCCTCGGTATGACCGCGCTGCTCTACCGCGCCCCGGCCGACCTGGAGAAGGCGCTGCTCCCGCTGTTCGAGGAGGCTTCGTGACGATGGTGCGGCGGGTGCTGGCCTTCGTGGACCGGCCATGCGAGCGGTTCGAGGAGGCGGCGGCGTTCTGGACCGCCGTGACCGGCACGCGTCTGTCCCCGCGCCGGGGCGACGACGGGGAGTTCGCCACGTTGCTGCCCGAGTCGGGCGACGCCTGGGTGAAGATCCAGGCCGTGGGCGACGGGGGCGGCGCCCACCTCGATCTGGAGGTGGGCGACGTCCGGGCGGCCGTGGCCAGGGCCGAGGCGCTCGGCGCCGCCGTCGCCGCCGACCACGGCGACTGGGCGGTGCTGCGCTCCCGGGAGGGCAGGGCGTTCTGTCTCGTCTCCGGAGAGGTCCCCGGAGAGGTCCCCGGAGAGGTCCCCGGAGAGGTCTCCGTAGGAGGCACGACATCGGCACGGCGGCCGCCCGTCTTCGCCGGCACCCGCCTCGACCAGGTCTGCCTCGACATCGCCCCCGGCGCGTACGAGGAGGAGGTGGCCTTCTGGGCGGCGCTGACCGGATGGTCCCCGCGTCCCGGGTCGCTGCCCGAGTTCACGGTGCTGGCCGCGCCGGGAATGCCGGTGCGGATCCTGCTGCAGCGGCTCGGCGAGGGTGCCGGCCGGTCGGCCCACGTCGACCTGGCCTGCGCCGACCCCGAGGCCGCCCGCGCGCTGCATGAGCGGCACGGCGCGGCGTTCGTGGCGCGGGGGCGGCGCTGGATCGTCATGCGCGACCCGGCCGGTGGGATCTACTGCCTCACCGAGCGCGACCCGGAGACGTGATCAGGCGGCGGGGCGCAGGTGCCGCAGCGCGGGGGCGAGCCGGGCGAGTTCATCCAGCATCGTGTCCGCCGCCGTGTTCATCACGTCGTTGGGGTGCAGGCGGCCCTCCTCGTCGAGGAACTGGGTGACGAAGGGGATGGAGACCGCGTCGAACACGGGCACCATCTTGAGCGTGGTGACGACCTGCTTGAGCATCTGCACCGCCCGCGTGCCCGCGGCGACGCCGCCGTAGCTGACGAATCCGACCGGCTTGTAGTGCCACTCGTGGTGCAGGAAGTCGAGGGCGTTCTTCAGCACGGCGTTGAAGCCGTAGTTGTACTCCGGCGTGACGAACGCGAACGCGTCGCCGCGCTCGATAGTGGCGCTCCACTCCTTCGTGTGCTGGTGGACGTACTGCCGGAGCCGCGGGTGGTTGGGCTCGTCCATGAACGGCAGGTTCACCTCGGCGAGGTCGACGAGCTCGACCTCGAAGGCGTCCTTGGCGACCGCGCGCTCGTGGAACCACTCCGCCACCGGCAGTCCGACGCGCCCGGGACGCGTGCTGGCGATGACGATCTGCAGAACGGGCTTAGCCACAATTCCCCCAAAACATCACGAAACGGGGCATAACGCCCCTAATAGTATGCCGTGATCGTTAAGAACACCGGCCGAGGCGTGTGGCTTCCCGCTCCGCAGGTAGATCTCAGCGGGCGAGATGGCGGCTGATGACGAGGCGCTGGATCTGGTTGGTGCCCTCGAAGATCTGCATGATCTTAGCCTCGCGCATGTAGCGCTCGACGCGGAACTCGCGCGTGTAGCCGTACCCGCCGAAGACCTGGACCGCGTCGGTGGTGACCCGCATCGCGGTGTCGGTCGCGACGAGCTTGGCGACACTGGCCTGCCTGCTGTACGGCAGGCCGGCGTCGCGGCGGCGGGCCGCGTCGAGATAGGTCGCCCGGGCGCAGTCCACCCCGGCGGCCATGTCGGCGAGCAGGAACCCGAGCCCCTGATGGTCGATGATCTTCTTGCCGAACGTCTCGCGCTCCTTGGCGTACGCCACGGCCTCGTCGAGCGCGGCCTGGGCGAGGCCGACGGCGCAGGCGGCGATGCCCAGCCTGCCCGAGTCGAGCGCGCCGAAGGCGATGGGCAGGCCCTGCCCCTCCTCGCCGATGAGGCGGTCGGCGTCGATCAGCACGCCGTCCCAGTGGGCGGTGGTGGTGGGGATCGCGTGCAGGCCCATCTTCTCCTCGGGGCGGCCGAAGGTCAGGCCGTCGGCGTGACCGGGGGCGAGGAAGCAGGAGACGCCGCGCTGGCCGGGGCCGGTGCGGGCGAACAGCGCGTAGAAGTCCGCCAGGCCGCCGTGGGTGATCCACGCCTTGGTGCCGGTGATCCGGTAGCCGCCCTCCGTCTTCTCGGCCTTGCAGGTCAGGGCCGCCGCGTCCGACCCGGCCTGGGGCTCCGACAGGCTATAGCCGCCGATCCGCCGCCCGGCGAGCATGTCGGGCAGCCAGCGCTCCCGCTGCTCCGGCGTGCCGTACACGGCCAGGGGCAGGCACGAGAGCGTGTGGACGCTGACCGCGACCGCGACGGCGGCCCACCGGGCGGCCAGCTCCTCGAGCACCTGCAGATACACCTCGTACGGCTGGCCTCCGCCGCCGTACTCCTCCGGGTAGGGCAGGCCGAGGAGCCCGGCGGCGCCGAGCGTGGCGAACAGGCCCTCGGGATAGGTCTCCGCGCGCTCGTGCTCGTCGACGCGGCGGGCGAGCTCCTTGTCTGCGATCTCACGGGTCAGGTCGATGAGGTCCCGGGCGTCCTCGCCGGGCAGCAGGCGGTCGACGGTCACGATGACTCCTGGAGGAAGGGCTCGTGGGCGGACTCGTGGGCGGGCTCGTTCAGCTCGGCGAGAAGGGTGGCGGCGCGGTCGCGGAACTCCGCGACACGGGCGAGCTTGATGTCCTCATACCCCCGGATCAGGTCCGGCAGGGCGGCGATCTCCGCGACGGCCGCGGCGGTCGCGGGGGTGAGCCGGTCGAGCGCGCGCCGCATCAGCTCGCGATACTCCACGACCAGCGTACGCTCCACCCGGCGGACGGCGGCGTGCCCGAACACGTCGAACGCGGTGCCGCGCAGCACGCGGGCGGCCCGCAGCCCGCGGAACACGACCCCGGCCGACCGGCGCAGCCTGATCTTGCGCTTGAGGCCCATCGCCCGCAGCAGCGGCGGATGCAGCAGCACCGACACGGTGGCCCCGGGGCCGAACTCCCGCTCGCGCCGGGCCCGTTCCACCGGGTCGAGGTGCAGCCGGGCGACCTCGTACTCGTCCTTGTAGGCCATGAGCTTGTGCAGCCCCCGGGCGTACGCGAGCCCGATGCGCGCGCCGGCCTCCTCCCCCGCCCGCTCGGCGGCCAGCGCGGCCACCTCGCGCACGTCCTTTTCGTACGAGCGGGCGTAGGCGGCGTTCTGGTAGCCGGTCAGGTCGGCGATGCGTACGGCGAGGGTCTCCTCCAGCCCGTCGGCGACGGGCGGCGCGGCCGTCTCCTGCCGGGGGAAGCCGGCCCCGAACGCGGCCCGGGACACAGCCGGGAACGCGGCCCGGGACACGGCCTCGTGGTCGATCACGGCGGCGCGCCCCCAGCGGAAGGCGGCCAGGTTCTGCTCCACGGCTGCACTGCTGGAACCACCGTTGAGGCGGATGGCGCTCTCGATCGCGTCGGCCGAGATCGGGATGCAGCCGTGCTGGTAGGCCGCGCCGACGAGCACGAGGTTGGCGGGCATGTGGTCGCCGAACAACGCCTCCGACAGCGCCCCGGCGTCCAGGTGCAGGACGTCCTCCGAGGCGGTGGCCGACGCGATGCGGGCGACCGCGTCCCCGGGCCCGGAGAGCGCGGCGCGGCCGGTGACCATGGCGGCCGTGGGCACGATCGCGGTGTTCACCACGGCGACCGTGCGCCCCGGAGCGGCGACGGCGAGGGTGTCGTCGGCGGCGGCGCCGAGCACGTCGAAGCAGACGAGGACGTCGGCGGTGCCGCGGGCGGCGCGGACCGAGCCGGTGATCGGCCGCGGCGAGATCCGCACGTCGCTGACGACCGGGCCGCCCTTCTGGGCCAGCCCGGTCTGGTCGAGCCCGGCGGCGTGCAGGCCGTCGAGGTGGGCGGCCATCTGCAGGATCTGCGAGACGGTCACCACGCCCGTGCCGCCGATGCCGGGCATCCGCAGCAGCACCGAGCGGTCCGGGAAGCGCGACACGGGCTCGGTCAGCGTCACCGGCGGCGGTCCGGGCACCGGACGCGAAGTCCGGGGACCTGGTTCGACGAGCAGGAACGACGGGCAGTCGCCCTTGAGACAGCTCAGGTCGGAGTTGCACGACGCCTGGTGGATGCGGGTCTTGCGGCCGAACTCGGTCTCCACCGGCTGCACGGACAGGCAGGTGGAGGCGTCCCCGCAGTCGCCGCAGCCCTCGCACACCCGCTCGTTGACCACGACCCTGGCCGTCGGCGTGGGCAGTTTGCCGCGTTTACGCAGCCGCCGTTCCTCGGCCGCGCAGCGATCGTCGTGGATCAGCACGGTCACCCCGTCGATCGCGGCGAGCTCCTTCTCCACCTCCGCGAGATCGTCGCGGTGCCGTACGGACGCGATCGGGGCCAGCCGGACGGCGCGGTAGGTCTCCGGCTCCGGCGTGGTGACCACGATCCGGCGCACGCCCTCGGCGGCCAGCGACCGCGTCAGCGCCGGGACGTCGAGGCGGCCCTCGGCGCGCTGCCCGCCGGTCATCGCCACGGCGTCGTTGTAGAGCAGCTTGTAGGTCATCGAGACGCCGGCCGCGACGGCGGCACGAATGGCCAGGGAACCGGAGTGGTGGAAGGTGCCGTCACCGAGGTTCTGGGTGAAGTGGCGGTCGGAGGTGAAGGGGGCAAGGCCGAACCACTGGGCGCCCTCGCCTCCCATCTGCGTCATGCCGACCTGCCTGCCGCGCCCGTTCCCGTCCAGGGCGATCATGGCGTGGCAGCCGATGCCCGCGCCCACCAGCGTGTCGTCGGAGGCGCGCGTGGAGGCGTTGTGCGGGCAGCCCGAGCAGAAGTACGGCGTGCGGGCGGCGACCAGCGGGAGCAGACGGCGCTTCTCCCTGCCGGTGGCCGGGCCGCGCGTGAGGACGGCCGCCTGCCGGGGAAGGCGGTCCGGACCGAGGCAGGTGGCGAGCGCCCCGGCCACGTCCTCCGCGCCGAGCGTGCCGCGCGCGGTCAGCAGTTCCCGGCCGAGGACGTCGGGACGCTGACCGGTGTCGTACAGCGCCTGCTTGAGGTGCCCCTCAAGGAACGGCACCTTGTCCTCCACCACGAGCACCCGGTCGAGCCCGTCGGTCATGGCGGCGAGATCGTCGTACGCGAGCGGGAACGGCATGGCGAGCCGGATGAGCCGCAGGCCGAGGTGGTCCATCGCGGCCTCGTCCAGGCCGAGATCGGCGAGCGCGCGCAGGACGACGGCGTAGGAGGTGCCGGACGCGAGCAGGCCCGTCGTGGCCCGCGGCGCGTCGTGGGTCACCCGGTTGAGGCCGTGCGCGCGGGCGTACGCGCGGGCCAGGCCGAGCCTGCGGGTGAGCATGTCGTGCTCGGCCTCCAGCGAGGCCGGGCCGACCAGGGTGGGCGGTGCCCCGCGGTCCACGCGTTCCGGCGCCGGGACGCCGGTGCGGATGGTCTCGCGCAGCGCTCCGAGGTCGACGGTGGCGGAGGAGTCGGCGACGTCGGCGACGATCTTCAGCCCGGCCCAGAGGCCGGTGGCCCGCGACAGCGCCACCGCGTGCAGCCCGAGCTCGACGACCTCCGCCACGGAGCCGGGGGCGAGCAGCGGCATCGACAGGCTCTGGCACATCGGCTCACACGAGCTGGGCACGGTCGACGACTTGCTGCCGGGGTCGTCGCCGATCCACGCCACCGCCCCGCCGAGCGGCGCGGTGCCGGCGAGGTTGCCGTGCCGGATCGCGTCGGCGGCCCGGTCGAGGCCCGGGTTCTTTCCGTACCAGAACCCGGTCACCCCCTCGTGCCTGCGGCCCGGCACCTGGGCGAGGAGCTGGGTGCCCGCGACCGCCGTGGCCGCGAGCTCCTCATTGAGGCCGGGCCGGGCCACCACGCCCGCCTCCTCGAGGAACCGCGCGGCCCTGGCCATCTCCAGGTCGACCCCGCCCAGCGGCGAGCCGGGATATCCGGAGACGAAGACCCGGGTGTCCAGCCCGCGCTCCGCGTCGAGGCGGCGCTGCTCCAGCGTCAGCCGTACGAGGGCCTGGACGCCCGAGATCAGCACGGTGCCGCGCTCGGCGGCGTACTTGTCGTCGAGCGTGACGGGAGGCCTGGACACGGCGAACCTCCTGGGGTCGGGGAGTGACCCACAGCACACCAACCCTCTGGGCGTACGCGCAAGCATCACGCGAGAACCGGCCGATAAGACGCAAAAAGATGGAGAAGTCCGCCTCGGGCGGCTACGGTTCTTTGCGTCGGCGCGGGTCGGAGAGGGAGATGCCATGGCGGAGATCGACGACATCGACCACCGGCTGCTGCGCCTGCTGCGCGAGGACGGGCGCAGGACGTTCTCCGAGATGGCCGCCGAGATCGGCCTGTCGGTGGCCGCCGTCAAGCGGCGGGTCGACCGCCTGCGGGAGATCGGCGTCATCACGGGCTTCACCGTGCGGATCGACTACGCCAAGCTCGGCTGGGGCATCGAGGCGTTCACCGAGCTGCGCTATCCGGGCACGACCCCGGTCGGCAAGATCGTCCGTACCGCCACGGACGTGCCGGAGGTGCAGGAGGTGTTCACCATCGCCGGAGACCCGGACGCGCTCATCCACGTCCGGGTCCGCGACCTCGGGCACCTCCAGCAGGTCATCGACCGCCTGCGCCGCGCGGGCGACGTGACCGGCACCAAGACCCTGCTCGTGCTCGGCACGTGGACCCGCGACCTCGGGCCGGTCGAGGACCTCAGTCGTCGTCCTTCCGGTCCTACCGCCCGCTGATGCCGGTGGCGTTCAGGAAGTCGACCAGCGGGCCGTCGGCGATCCTGCCGGCCTGACGCGCCTGCCGGAGCTTGATCAGGATGTCGCGGACGCGCCGCGCGGCCTTGTCGCTCCTGTTTCCTCCCCGGCCTCTGCCCGGGCCTCTGGACATGTCCCTGGCCGTCTTCCTGATCGCCTCGTGGGCGTCGCGGGCCAGCCTCGGCTCGATGCCGCCCCGCCGCTCCTGCTCCTGCAGGGCGTGCTCGAAGGCGGCCAGCCACTCCTGGTAGTTGCGGTAGACGGGGCGTGCGGGCGGCGTGGGAGACGGCCTCGGGGACGGTATCGAGGACGGTTTCGGGGATGGTTCGGAGGACGGCCGTGGTGACGGTGTCCTGGTCGCCCGCGTCGGGCTGGGCGAGACCTTCCCCGGTGACGTCCCGGTGGGGCTGGGCGCCGCGGCCGCGGGCTCCGCCTGCCCGCCGTCGTCGGACAGGGCCGCCACCCCGATCGTGACCACGGCGAGCCCCGCCACCGCGGCGCCGAGCCGGAGGAGCGTGCGCCGCTCGGGCGACATCCCCGCCGTACGGCCCGCCGGGCCGACGGGCGGCGGGGCGTCGAGCAGCGGGGCGTCGAGCAGCGGGGTGTCGAGCAGCGCCGTGTCGCCCGCCCGCGCGCCGCCGGCGTACGGTGCCGGAGGCGGAGCGGGCGTTCCCGCCTCCCACGCCGGCCGTCGGGCCGAAAGGGCGACGGCCGCGAGGATCCGGCGGGCGACCTCGGCGTCGGCGGGCCGGGCGGCGGGGTCCTTGGCCAGCAGCGCCATGATCAGGCGCTCCAGCTCGGCGGGGATGTCGGGCCGGTGCCGGCCGGGCGGCACCGGGGCCTGGTGGATGTGCTGATAAACCAGCTCGGGGGCCGACCCGGTGAACGGGGGGTGCCCGCACAGCAGCTCGTAGCAGACGCACCCCAGCGCGTAGAGATCGCAGGCGGAGCCGCCGCCCCTGCCGTCGATCTGCTCGGGAGCCAGGTAGGCGGCGGTGCCGACGACGGTGCCCACCATGGTCAGCCGCGCCGCCTCGGTCGCCACCTGGGCGACGCCGAAGTCGACCACCTTGAGCAAGCCGCTCGCGGTGAGGTGCAGGTTGGCGGGTTTGACGTCCCGGTGCACGACCCCGGCGCGGTGCGCGGCGTCCAGGCCGGCGGCGGCCTGGCTCATGAGGTGGCACGCCTCCGCCACGCCATAGCTGCCCCGGTCCTGCAGCTCGGCGGCCAGGCTGCGGCCGGTGAGCAGCTCCATCACCAGGTAGGGCCGCGCGTCCTGCTCGCCCACGTCGAGCACCGTCACCACGTTCGGGTGGACGACGCGGGCGGCGGCCCTGGCCTCGCGGGCGAAGCGCTCCCGCGAGGCGACCCCGGCGACCTGCGGCGTGAGGATCTTCACCGCCACGGGACGGTGCGCCCGCAGGTCCCGGCCGCGCCAGACCTCGCCCATCCCGCCCTGGCCGATCAGCTCCTCCAGCTCGTAACGCCCGCCGAGCGTGGACGGCACCACGTCCCGCACCTCCTCATGGCCCTCATGGCCACGCGCGCCCCTGATGATCGGGAGCCAACCTATCCTCTCGGGCAGGCCAGGTGAGAACGGCCGGAACCCCGTGAACAGGACGTGACGGGGCTGCGACTACGCGGGGGTGTCCGCCGGCTGGGCCCGCTGCTCGTGTCGCCGTTCGCCTCGCTGCTCGTGTCGCCTCTCATGGGCGGCGGCGAGGATGAGGTAGGCGCTGGCCGTCCAGGTATAGGCGCGGTCGCGCAGCCCCTCGCCGGTGCGCGCGTCGAAGTTCTCCGCGAAGCCGGACCGCTCGCAGAGCCCGCGGAAACGGGCGCTGATCTCGTCGGCGAGCTCGGCGTGCCCGGCGCGGCGCAGGCCGTCCTCGATGAGCACGGTCGAGGGGGCCCAGATCGGCCCCCGCCAGTAGCCGTCGTCCTGGTAGTGCTCGGACTCGGGGTGCTCGGTGGCGGGCCCGAACGCGGTCAGGTGCGCGGCGATGCGTGCGGCGAGCGCCGTGTGCACCGGCTCGGGAAGCTCGTCGCCGAGCACGATGGGCATGAGGTCGAGCAGGCTGGAGCTCGGCCAGGTGCGCCCGGAGTGCGCTCCGCGGGCGACGAAGCGGTCCCCCGTCCACAGCTCGGCGAGCAGCGCGTCGCGCATCCGGTCGGCGGCGCCGGACCAGCGGGCCGCCGCGGACGGGTCCGGGGCGCGGCGGGCCAGCTCGCGCATCTGCAGGACGAGGAACGCGGCCAGGTCGGCGGTCTCCACGACGCGTTCGGGGTCGAAGGTGGTGGCGTTGTCCCAGCCGCTGTCGTTGCCGTGCTGGTAGTGGGGCAGTTCGCGGCCCGGGACGCGCCGCGCCGTGAGCCAGAATCCCGTCCAGCGTTCCAGCAGCCGGTAGACCTTCTCCGGCTCGGCGGCGGGCGGGAGGTGGCGCAGTGCCCAGCCGTGGATGGGCGGCTTGACGAAGTTGTAGAGGATCTCCGAGTGGGTGACGGAGTCGGGCAGCGCGCCCGCCTCGTCCTGGTGGTCGAAGGGCAGCCGGAACTGGTCCCACGCCAGGCCGGGCAGGCCGTCCGCGAGGGCGATGGCGTTGAAGCAGTGGTCCCAGCTCCACACCTTGTCCATCCAGTGCTTGGACATCAGCACGGCCGGCCGGGTGACGAACCCGGCGGGGCGCACGGTCGCCGACCACAGGACGTAGGCGGCCAGCTCGGCCGCGGGCGTCCGGTCGCTGCGCCAGGGGGCGACCGCCGCCGTGAACGCGTCGAACTCGGCCCGCGCCGCCTCGGCCACCCGCTCGAAGTCGTCCGTACGTGTGTAGGGGGCGCGGGCGGTCTCGTACTCCTCGACGGCGATCTCCCACTCGCCGCTCAGCACGACGCCCCGCTCCGCGGTGCCGAGCACCTGCGTGCCCCGCGCCTCGGCCTGCCCGGCGAGCACCGTCACCCGGTAGCGGCGGCCGGTCTGGTAGACGGTGAAGACGAACGAGCCGTCCGCCGGGTCCTGGTAGAAGTACGGACCGCTGAACGGCGTCAGGACGGGGTCGGCGGCCAGGAGGCTCAGCCCGAGGCCCCGGCCACGCAGCCGCACCGTGTCGGCGTTCTCGTACGCGAGGTCGATCCGGCCGTCCGCGCGGCTCCAGGTGAGCCGGTGGGGCGTGGCGGTGACCTCGCTGTCCGCGGACGGCGCCAGCCGCAGGATCGGATGCATGCCGGTCTGATGGGAGACCAGATGCACGTCCCGCGCGTAGGTGTTCTGGGCGACCACCGGCGAGAAGCCGAACCAGGAGCCGCGATAGCTGAACGGGATTTCCCGCAGGGAGAACACCGGGCCTGAAGCGGCGACGGTCATGAAGAGGGGGTCCCTTCTCGAAAAGAGGCTCAGTCCTTGACGGCGCCGGCGGTGACCCCGGCGGCGACGTAACGCTGAGCGACGATGAGCAGAACGGCGGCCGGGATGGAGGCGACCACGGCGGTGGCCATGATGGCGTTCCACTCCTGGTTGTTGTTGCCGATGTAGTGGTAGATGCCGAGCGTGATCGGCTGGTGGGCGCCGCCCTGGTCGAGGGTGGAGGCGAAGACGAAGTCCGACCAGGCCCACAGGAACGCGAACAGCGACACCGTGATGACCGAGTTGCGGCTGACCGGCAGCACGATCGAGACGAACGTGCGCAGCGCGCCCGCGCCGTCCACCCGGGCCGCCTGCATCAGCTCCTCGGGGATGCCGGACATGAACGTGGCGAGGATCAGCACGGCGAACGGCACCGCGAGGGTGGAGTCGGCCACGATCAGCCCGGGGACGGTGTTGAGCACGCCGGTGCTCAGGAAGATGGCGTAGAAGCCCATCGCCATGATGATCCCC
>NZ_JAATEK010000129.1:0-1371 GCF_012034195.1 Microbispora sp. CL1-1 | reverse complement strand
ACTACAGCCTGATTTCGTGATGTCGGAGCCAGCGTTTCCAGTAGTGGCTAGCTCGGGCGCGGGCTTGGTGGTGTCGTCTGTGTCGGGACCAGGCGAGGGCGTGACTGAGGGGAAGGGTGATCGCGGCGGTCAGGCGTGCCAGCAGACGGCGGATTTCTGCTGGTGTGAGGCGGACCAGGCCGCTTGGACTTTTGGGGCGTGCGCGGCGGTGACGGCGAGATAGGCGTGGGCGAGCATCGCCAAGGTGATGTGGCGGTGCCAGGCGTCGAACCGCCGGACCTGATAGTGGTCCAGTCCGGTCTCGTTCTTAGCAGACTGGAAACACTCCTCGATCGCCCAGCGGGAACCGGCGACGGCGATGAGGTCCTCCAAGGTGGTGCCGACCGGTGCGTAACACAGGTAGTAGGCCAGCTCAAGCTCGCCCTTGGCATTGGGAGTGAGGCTGCGCCGGACGAGCAGCCACCGTTGGTAGCCGGGCTCGGCCTCGAAGGTCACCGTGGCCAGCGCCCAGTCATACAGACGCTCGCCCTTGGCGCCGTCGCTACAGGAACGGCGCTTCCACGCCTCGGGCGGAGCTTGTGCGGTCGCGGTGTCGGCCCGGATTTCCCCGCCCCACCCCATGCCGATCCATTGGCTCTTGGGCACCGCCACCACATAGCTCAGGCGGTGCTCTTCCAGGAAGCGCCGGAACTTGTTGTCCATGCCATAGGCCTCATCAGCGCTCACCCAGGACGCCGGCACCCCCGCCTTCACGGCCCGGGCCAGCATCGTCCGAGCCAGCACCGGCTTGGTGGCGAACGCCACCTCCTCCCCGATGCCGGCCCGGATGCAACGCTCCCTGTCTTCAGTCCAGGACTTCGGCAGATACAGCTCGGCGTCGATCAGCGTCCGGCCCAGCGGAGAGGCGTAGGCGAGGAACACGCCCAGCTGGCAGTTCTCAATGCGACCCGCCGTGCCGGAGTACTGGCGCTGCACCCCGGCCGACTTGTCGCCCTTCTTCAGGAAGCCGGTGTCATCCACGATCAATACGCCATCGCGGTGACCGAGGTTGTCCATCACGTAATCGCGCAGGTCGACCCGCACCTGGCGGGGGTCCCAGCGGGCACTGTTCAACAAGCGCTGCATGCGATCAGGAGCCGCATCCCCGGCCGCCTCCGCCAGCTGCCAGCCGTTCTTACGCTCGATCGGAGCCAGCAGCCCCAGCAGATACGCCCGCGCCTGCCTGCGCGGTTCCACCCGCCCGAACCGTCCCGCCACCCGCGCGAACAACACATCCAGCCCGGCCACCCACTCTTGAAGGTCGCCCGCGGTCAGCTCATCAGACATGATCCAGAACTATAGATCACAAAACCTGGCTGTAGTACTAGGGCG
>NZ_JAATEK010000128.1:0-1391 GCF_012034195.1 Microbispora sp. CL1-1 | reverse complement strand
GGGACTGTACAAACAACGGTGTAACTCCTGATCAAGGAGACACCTGTGACGAGTACGGTGATCCAGCAGTCTGAGGCGCTGGACCTGGAGGACACCGCGGTGGCGCGGAAAGAGCATGAGGCGTCGGATCGTGAGCTGGTGGCCCGCCTGGTCGGCCAGGCCCGCGCCGAGGGGCTGGAGCTGGTCGGGGAGAACGGGCTGCTGGGCCGGCTGACCAAGCTGGTTTTGGAGTCGGCCCTGGAAGGCGAGCTGACCGACCACCTCGGCTACGACAAGCATGATCCGGCCGGTCGCGGCAGCGGCAACTCCCGTAACGGCACCCGGACCAAGACGGTCATCACCGACGTCGGGCCGGTCGAGATCGACGTGCCTCGGGATCGGGACGCCAGCTTCGAACCGAAGATCGTGCGCAAGCGGCAGCGGCGGCTGCCGGGTGTGGATGAGATGGTCATCTCGCTGGCCGCCAAGGGCCTGACCACCGGGGAGATCTCGGCGCACCTGGCCGAGGTCTACGGGGCGGAGGTGTCCAAGCAGACCATCTCCACGATCACCGACGCGGTGATCGAGGGCATGACCGAGTGGCAGAACCGCCCTCTGGACCCCGTCTACCCGGTGGTGTTCATCGACGCCATCCACGTCAAGATCCGTGAAGGGCAGGTCGCCAACCGGCCGATCTACGTGGCGTTGGCGGTCACCGCCGACGGTGAGCGCGACATTCTCGGGTTGTGGGCCGGCGACGGCGGCGAGGGCGCCAAGTTCTGGCTGCACGTGCTGACCGAGATCAAGAACCGGGGCGTCGCCGATGTGCTCATGATGGTCTGCGACGGCCTCAAAGGGCTGCCGCAGGCCATCGAGCAGGTCTGGCCGCAGACCGTGGTGCAGACCTGCGTGGTGCACCTGCTGCGCGCTTCCTTCCGCTACGCCGCACGCCAGCACTGGGACGCCATCGCCAAGGCGCTGCGGCCGGTCTACACCGCCCCGACCGAGGCCGCCGCGCTCGAGCGGTTCGCCGAGTTCGCCGAGGTCTGGGGCGGCAAGTACCCGGCGATCGTGAAGTTGTGGCAGGACGCCTGGGCGGAGTTCGTGCCGTTCCTGTCCTTTGATGTGGAGATCCGCCGGGTGATCTGCTCGACGAACGCGATCGAGTCGGTCAACGCCCGGATCCGTCGGGCGGTCAAGGCCCGCGGCCACTTCCCCAACGAGCAGGCCGCGCTCAAGTGCGTCTACATGGCCATCATGAGCCTGGACCCGACGGGCAAGGGCCGCAAACGCTGGATGAACCGGTGGAAGGCCGCCCTGAACGCCTTCGAGATCACCTTCGAAGGCCGACTGTCAGCAACCCGCCGCTAGAACAAACCGAAGCCGAGTTACACCGTTCGCTGGACAGGCCC
>NZ_JAATEK010000127.1:0-1409 GCF_012034195.1 Microbispora sp. CL1-1 | reverse complement strand
CTAGTACTCCAGTGACACTTCGCGATCTTCGCGGTTGAGGTGGCATGGGAACGGCCACCACGTGATCATTCGGAGTTTGTGAAGACATCTGAAGATCGCGTGATGGCCGTGGCCGACAGCGTAGACCCCGACCGCTGGATCGTCACCCTCAATGAGCTGATGGCGCGGATCGCGCACCGGTTCGGCCGCATCGAGCCACGTCGCGCGGCGAACGCCTACGTCCGGGGCCTGTTGTCCGGCGTCGAGCGGAAGAACTGCTGGAACCTGGCCGAACACGCCGGGCTGAACGGCCCGCAGAGCATGCAGCGCCTGCTGCGCACCGCGCGCTGGGACGCCGAGGCCGTCCGCGACGACGTCCGCGGCTACGTGAGCGAGCACCTCGGCGCGGGCGGTGTCCTGATCGTGGATGAGACCGGCTTCCTCAAAAAGGGCCTCCGATCGGCCGGCGTGCAACGCCAGTACACCGGTACCGCCGGCCGGATCGAAAACAGCCAGGTCGGCGTGTTCTTGGCCTACGCCACCCCGCGCGGCCGCGCCTTGATCGATCGCCGTCTGTACCTGCCCGAGCACTCCTGGCGGGCCGACCAGTCCCGCTGCCGCTCCGCCGGCGTCCCGGACGAGATCGCCTTCGCCACCAAACCCGCCCTGGCCGCGCAGATGATCGCCGCCGCGTTGGACGCCGGGATCGACGCACCCTGGGTGACCGGCGATGAGGTCTACGGCCAAGATCCGCGCCTGCGCGCCCTGCTGGAAGCGCGGCAGGTGGGGTATGTGCTGGTGATCGCGGGCACGGCCCGCATCCGGTGCGAGGGCCTCGACTGGAAGGCCGCCCAGATCGCCGCGCACGTCCCAGATGCGCACTGGCACCGCTACAGCGCCGGGCGTGGCGCCAAGGGACACCGCTGGTACGCCTGGGCCTGGACCCGCATCGACACCCACCGGCCCGGTCACCGGTGGCTGCTGATCCGCCGCAATCCGGTCACCGGGGAACTGGCTTTCTACCGCTGCTACGCACCCACCCCGATGCCGCTGGCCGCCCTGGTGCGCATCGCCGGCATCCGATGGACGGTGGAGGAGTCCTTCCAGGCCGCCAAAGGCCAGGTCGGGCTGGACCACTACCAGGTCCGCAGTTGGGACGGCTGGCACCGCCACATCACGTTGGCGATGCTCGCCCTGGCCTTCCTCGCGGCCCTGGCCGCCTCCCAGCCCGACGACGACCACGCGCATCTGCCCTTGACCATGCCCGAGATCCGCCGCCTACTGGCCGCCCTCACCCTTACCCGACACCGCCGCACCGAGGAGATCCTGCACTGGTCACACTGGCGACGCCGCCACCAAGCCACCGCCCGCCGATGCCACTACCAGCGCAGATCCCACCCATGATCTCAATGTGTCACTGGAGTACTAGG
>NZ_JAATEK010000126.1:0-1432 GCF_012034195.1 Microbispora sp. CL1-1 | reverse complement strand
TCGTCGGTCGCGGAGATGGTCACCGCGGCGGAACCCACGTAGTCGCCGTCGGCGTTCTTGTCGCCCGACACCGACGCCGACACCTGCGGCGGCGTCGTGTCGGTGGGTTCGGCGCTGGTGACCACGAGCTCGCCGACCATTCCCGCGTGACCGGGGATCTCGCAGTAGTAGCGGTACGTTCCGGGGGTGAGGGTCACCTGAACCTCATGCCTGCCCCCGCTCGTGTCGAAGGGGCTGGCCATGATGTTGACGTCGACGTCGTGGTTGTAGCCGGGGCTGTCGTCGTCGAACGTCAGCGTGTGCGTCATGCCGTAGGTGTTGCCGGTCGACGCGTTGGTCTCGAAGACGATCGTCACGAGGCCGGCCGTCGCCGTGGTCGGCGCGGACTTGTATTCGGTGTAGCTGTTGTCGGCGGTCCAGACGAGCGTCTGCTCCGCCGCCAGGCCGGCCCGCTGACCCTGGTCCTGTGCCGCGGCACCGACTCCCGACAGCCATACCGTCGGCAGTGCCACAGCCAGGATCACCAACGCCATGCGTCCGAACGTGGCCGGGGATCTGAGCGCCTTCCGCAGAGCACGGACGAAGCCCGATGAAGATCTGATGCGCATATACCGTGTACCTCTCATGATCTGATGCTCGGCCGTCGGACATCGCACTTCGGCCGACGTCACTCGGGGGGCGTGCCGGGCGGGAGAGCTCGCGTACACGGGCGTCGCGGAACTCGGCCAGGCGGTGTCGGCCTCGGAGCTGTGGTAGGTCAGGCGGCCATGACGGGCGGCGTCGCCACGCCCAGAGTCAGGGCGACGTCTCCCTTGTGATCACGACACGGCACCGGGCGGGTGGCCGGGGTGTGCGAAGAGGTCTCTTCGGCCCATCGTCCGCTCCTTCGGTTGTAGGGGGGGGCAACAGCAACCTTCGGAAGAACTACCTGGTCAGCGGCAGTGGTCACCGGGCTCGACGATGTCGGACGTGGCACCGGCCCCGGCGATCTCCTCGTCTCTGCGCCGATCGATCGTTTCCGGAGACGGCAGCGGTGCCGTGACGTCCACATCCCTTCGGAGACCGGTGGTCACTCCTCCGACGCTTCGGCGGAAACGTAACATTCTGGCCGTATTTAGTCCACATCTATGACTAAGTAGACTCGTTCGTTACCATACTTCCTGAAGAAACCCGCTAAAGGATGGGTCTTATCGACAGAAGTCCCCCCACGTCTGTACAAAGTCCTCCGGATCGGCATGGCCGGCTCACCGCCGGCGTCACGGACCACCCCCCAGCTCGCCACACGTTGCCGCACGTGGGCGAGCGCCGTCACCGATTGGGAACCATGACCGAGAAGACCAGCGACGTGACGCGACGCCTGCTGTCGCGGCGCGCCTTCGCCACCACCGCGGCCGCAGCCGCCGCGATCACACCGTTCGCCGTGGCAAGTCAA
>NZ_JAATEK010000125.1:0-1473 GCF_012034195.1 Microbispora sp. CL1-1 | reverse complement strand
CGGACAGGCGAATCCCACAAATTGATCACAACCCGATACGCGCCCTAGTCAGGAGACGAGCGGGCGGCGGCGTCGTACGCGGGACGGCGCCGCCGGTGGCCTCTCACGTGTGATGTGGCGGGGCGGCGTCCGCGCTCACGAGCCGGGCTTCAGCGCGTCACAGGCCGGGCTTCAGCGCGTCACGGGCCGCCATCAGGGCGAAGCCGAGCAGGTTGAGGCCCTGCCAGGTCGAGGCGGAGGCGGCGCGTTCGTCGTCGGAGGCCAGGCCGATGCCCCAGATCCGGTCGAGCGGGCTCGCCTCCACCAGGACCTGGTCTCCGGTCCCGAGCAGGAAGCGCGTCAGCTCCGGGTTCTGGCCGAACTTGGCGATGCTGCCGCGGACCACGATGTCGAACCGGTTGGCCGCCCATACCTGGTCGTCGAAGCCGTGTACGACGCGGCCGAGCTGCTTGACCTCACGCGGGTGGTCCGCCGCGAGGATCCGCTCGGCGGTCCGCTCGTCGCCGAACAGCCAGGCCTTGTGGGCCATCATGTAGTGCTCGGCGGAGGCGAAGGTGCGGCCGTCCTCGGTGAAGGCGGCGGGCCACCACTGCGACAGGCAGCCGCGACCGATGCCGCCGTCGCGGGCCGGCCGGTGGCCCCAGAAGTACAGGTAACGCGGGGCGCGGCCCGCCTGCTCGGCGGCGATCGCCTCGTCCACGCTGCGAGGCGGCGGAATCTGCTCGGACACGCCCATACCGTGCCACAGGCGGCCTCGTTCCGGCCATCGAGTTACGGCAACGCTCCTCGCGCCAATGAGGGCCCGAGACACCAGCGGCGCAACAGGCAGCCGACCACCCTCGGACCGCGCCGCACCGCCCCGGGTCATGCCGCCCCGGCCGACCTCCATCGTGTCCGGGTCGTTGAACGCCCCGGTCTCGGTGCACGGGGTCATGCGGACTCGGCCGCGGCTCGGAGGGCCGCGACGACGGCGCGCTGTCCTGGAGACGGATCTGACCTGGTCACGGCCAGGGCGGTACGCCCGGAATAGGCGGGGGCGTCCACCTCGACGATGGCGATCCCGGTGGGCAGGCCGGAGACGGCGATCCGGGGGACGGTCGTGATGCCGAGCCCGGCGGCGACGAAGCCGAGCCTGGCGTTCCAGTCGCGGATGCGGTGGGCGATGCGGGGCTCAGGCAGCGCCGGCCTGGCACCGAACTGCGGGTCGCCGCGCGGGCCCATACTCATGCTCGCCGACGCCGAGAAGCCGCCCCGGCGGCTCGTCCTCGGCAACACGCTCCCCGAGATCGAGGCCATCTACGCCGAGCGGCTGCGCGAGTGGCGGGAGTGGGCGCCGGTCACCGAGGCCGCGTTCGGCTGAGGTGCGCACGGCCGCCGTCGCTCGGCGTCCACTCCCCGCCCTTCCATCCGTACGTGGCGGGCCCGGGGGCTCATGTGCCGAGGGGGGTGCCGCGGCTGTTGAGGAGGATCAGT
>NZ_JAATEK010000124.1:0-1483 GCF_012034195.1 Microbispora sp. CL1-1 | reverse complement strand
GTTCGGTGGAGACCATCACGAGGTCGAGCACGCGGTGTTCGTCCAGGTCCTCGGCCGGGGCCTCGTGCACGATCCGGCCCTCACGCACCACCAGCACCCGATCGGCCAGCCCCAGCACCTCGGGCACCTCACTGGACACCAGCACCACCCCGATGCCGTCATCGGCCAGCCGGCGCACCAACGCGTACAACTCCGCCCGCGCCCCGACATCCACCCCACGCGTCGGCTCGTCCAGCAACAACAACTTGCGGTCCTCGGCCAGCCACCGCCCCAGCACCGCCTTCTGCTGGTTGCCCCCCGACAACGTCCGCACCGGACGCCGCGGATCCGGCGGACGAATATCCAGCGCCTGCGCCAACCGCGTCGCCTCGGCCAGCTCCGCCCGCCGATCCAGCCACCCCAGCCACCGCGGCCTGGTGTACCGGCTCAAACTCGCCAGCGTGATGTTCTGCGCCACCGGATGATCCAGCAGCAACGCCTGCGCCTTACGCTCCTCCGGCGCCAGGCCCATCCCCATCCGCACCGCCCGCGTCGTGCTGCCCCCACGCACCACCCGGCCATCCAGCACCACCCGGCCGCTCGCCCGCCGCGCCCCGTAGATCGCCTCGACGATCTCACTACGACCCGACCCGACCAGCCCCGCCAGCCCGACGATCTCCCCCGCCCGCACACTGAACGACACATCCGCGAACCGGCCCGGCAGCGTCAGCCCCTCCACCCGCAGCACCTCCGGCCGCCCCTCATGGACATCCCGGCCCGGCCGCGGCGGGAACACATACTCCACATTCCGGCCCGTCATCAACGCCACGATCTGCCCGGTCGGAGTGTCCTTGGCCGACAACCCCACCGCGACCGTCCGCCCGTCCTTCAACACCGTGACCCGATCCCCGATCTCCCGGATCTCCTCCAAACGATGGGAGATGTAGATCACCGCCACCCCCTGCGAGGTGAGATCACGGATCACCCGGAACAGATTGGCCACCTCGTCATGGGCCAACGCCGCCGACGGCTCGTCCATGATGATCAACCGGGCCGAATGCGACAACGCCCGCGCCATGCTCACGATCTGCTTGTGCGCCGGCGACAACCGGCCCACCTCGGTCCGCGGCCGGATCTCCCCATGCCCCAACCGGCCCAGCAACTGCGCCGCCGCCCGATCGGCCTCACCCCGCCGCGAAAACCCCAGCCGCGCCGGCTCATGACCCAAGAAGATGTTCTCCGACACGCTCAACCCGTCCACCAGGTCGAGCTCCTGATAGATCGTCGCGATGCCATGCCCCATCGCCGCGGTCGGCGGCGCCAGCCGCACGGGCGAGCCGTCCAGCAGCACCTCCCCCTCATCCGGCGCATGCGCACCCGACAAGATCTTGATCAGCGTGGACTTCCCGGCCCCGTTCTGCCCGAGCAGGCAGTGCACCTCACCAGCCCTGACCTCCAGGTCCACACCATCCAGCGCACGTACGCCGGGAAACTGCTTGACGAT
>NZ_JAATEK010000123.1:0-1501 GCF_012034195.1 Microbispora sp. CL1-1 | reverse complement strand
TTCGATGAGTCTGTTCGCTTGTGGGACGTTTCTGATCCGGCCCGGGCCGCCCCGTTGGGCCGACCCTTGACCGGCCACGCTAGGAACGCTGCTTCGGTGGTGTTCAGCCCGGACGGGGATACCCTGGCCAGCGCCGGCGAAGACAGGTCTGTTCGGTTGTGGAATGTTTCTGATCCGGCCCGGGCCGCGCCGTTGGGGCGGCCCCTGACCGGCCACACCAACACCGTCTTCTCGGTGGCGTTCAGCCCAGACGGGCATACCCTGGCCAGCGCCAGCCTGGATGAGTCTGTTCGCTTGTGGGACGTTTCTGACCCCGCCCAGTCCGCACCCCTGGGCCGGCCCTTGACCGGCCACACCAATATCATTACCTCGGTGGCGTTCAGCCCGGACGGGCATACCCTGGCCAGCGCAGGTGACGACCGGTCTATCCGGCTGTGGAACCTTCCCGGCTCGTATCTGACCGGGCACACCTACGACGTCGTCTCGGTGGCGTTCAGCCCGGATGGGGATACCCTGGCCAGCGCCAGCAGCGACCGATCTATTCGGTTGTGGGACGTTTCTGATCCGGCCCGGGCCGTGCCGTTGGGGCGGCCCCTGAACGGCCACACCGACGTCGTCTTCTCGGTGGCGTTCAGCCCGGATGGGGATACCCTGGCCAGCGCCGGTTGGGATAGCTCGGTTCGGTTGTGGGACGTTTCTGACCCTGCCCGGGCCGCGCCCCTGGGCCGGCCCTTGACCGGCCACACCAGCAACATCAACTCGGTGGCGTTCAGCCCGGATGGGCATACCCTGGCCAGCGCCGGCGCCGACGGGTCTGTTCGGTTGTGGGACGTTTCTGATCCGGCCCGGGCCGCACCACTGGGGCGGCCCCTGACCGGCCACACCAACATTGTCTTCTCGGTGGCGTTCAGCCCGGATGGGCATACCCTGGCCAGCGCCAGCGTCGACGGGTCTGTTCGGTTGTGGAATGTTTCTGATCCGGCCCGGGCCGTGCCGTTGGGGCGGCCCCTGACGGGCCACACCGACGCCGTCCTTTCGGTGGCGTTCAGCCCGGATGGGCATACCCTGGCCAGCGCCGGCGCCGACGGGTCTGTTCGGTTGTGGGACGTTTCTGACCCTGCCCGGGCCGCACCTCTGGGCCGGCCCTTGACCGGCCACACCAGCAACATCAACTCGGTGGCGTTCAGCCCGGATGGGCATACCCTGGCCAGCGCCAGTTGGGATAGCTCTGTTCGGTTGTGGGACGTTTCTGACCCTGCCCGGGCCGCACCACTGGGCCGGCCCCTGACCGGCCACACCGGCGCTGTCTTCTCGGTGGCGTTCAGCCCGGACGGGCATACCCTGGCCAGCGCCGGTGCGGATCGTGCAGTTTTGCTATGGGAGACAAACGTGGCCAAGGCAATCCAGCGAATCTGCGCCACTACCAAGAACAACCTCGGCATTAAAGAATGGCAGCGCTACATCGGCGACGACGTCCCATACACCCCACCGTGCAAATGAC
>NZ_JAATEK010000122.1:0-1505 GCF_012034195.1 Microbispora sp. CL1-1 | reverse complement strand
AGATCTAATGACAAATAACGAGTTGCCTGTGTGGCGACTCGGGACTGGTAGCCGCCAGCAGGTGAGCACCCCCAAGATCTGGACCCCGAGTCCTATCGAAAGACCGTGCCCCTCGCTGGTAGCCGGGTGAGTTGATCGCTGATGGGATGTCGTGCCCGCTGACCTGGGCGTGAGCACTGATTCATTAGGTCGCCGACCCCTCCCTCACAGGCTGCCAATGGTGATCGATATCCGAGACAGGAGACGTGTTGCTGTTCGTCGGAGACGACTGGGCCGAAGACCACCACGACATCGAACTAATGGATGCCTCAGGCCGCAGACTGGCCAAAGCCCGGCTCCCGGAGGGCGTGGCGGGCATGGCCCGCCTGCACGCTCTCATCGCCGAGCACTTCGAAAGCGACCTGGGCGAAGACGCCGACCAGGTCTCGATCGGAATCGAAACCGATCGCGGCCCGTGGGTCCAAGCGCTCATCGCCGCTGGTTACCGGGTCTTCGCAATCAACCCCTTGCAGGCCTCGCGTTACCGGGATCGGCATGCGGTCTCGGGTGCCAAGAGCGATGCCGCCGATGCTCATGTGCTGGCCGACATGGTCCGCACCGACTCCCACCAGCTGCGCACCGTGGCCGGCGACAGCGCCGAGGCAGCAGCAATCAAGGTGGTCACCCGCGCACATAAGACGCTGATCTGGGAACGCACGCGCCACCTCCAACGCCTCCGACATGCGCTACGCGAGTACTTCCCTGCCGCGCTGGAGGCGTACGACGATCTGAGCGCCAGCGACGCACTGGAACTCCTGGCGCTCGCGCCGGATCCCGCCTCGGCCGCGCAGCTACCGATCGCGCAGATCACCGCAGCGCTCACCCGGGCCCGCCGCCGCAACCTGGCTGACAAGGCCGCCGCCATCCACGCAGCACTGCACGCCGAGCACCTGGGCCAACCCCAGGCAGTGACAACCGCCTACGCCGCCACGGTCCGCGCCTCGATAGCCGTCCTGACCGTCATCAACGAGCAGATCGCCTTCCTCGAAGAACAGGTGGAGGCGTCCTTCAGCGAGCATCCAGCCGCCGAGATCATCTTGTCGCAGCCGGGTCTGGGACCAATCGTCGGCGCACGTGTGCTCGCCGAGTTCGGCGACGATCCCACTCGATACGCCAATGCGAAGGCCCGCAAGAACTACGCCGGCACCAGCCCGATCACCCGCGCCTCCGGCAAGAAGAAGGTCATCTTGGCCCGCTACGTGCACAACGACCGACTTGTCGACGCCCTCGGCACCCAAGCGTTCTGCGCCCTGCGAGGTTCCCCAGGCGCCCGCGCGTACTACGACCGGCTACGCGCCCGCGGAGCGGGCCACCACACCGCACTGCGCCAACTCGCCAACCGACTCGTCGGCATCCTCCACGGCTGCCTCAAGACCGGCACGCCCTACAACGAGGCCACTGCCTGGGGACACCACGCTGCGGTCGGTGGCGCTTGACTCCCCACATCCTGGGATGTCTTTCGGCAA
>NZ_JAATEK010000121.1:0-1531 GCF_012034195.1 Microbispora sp. CL1-1 | reverse complement strand
GCGGCGGGTGGTGCGGACGAACTTCTTGATCGACCATCCGGTCCGTGCCTCGATCCACCGGCCGACCGCCAGGGCGGCGAACACGATCGTCAGGTGCGCGTCGATGGACTCGCGTTTGTGGTGGTAGATCGGCCGTGCTTTGAGGTCGTGCTTGCTCATCCGGAAGGACTTTTCGATCTCGAACAGCCGATGGTAGGAGCTGATGACGAACTCGGCGGTGATGGGCGTCCCGTCCGGGCAGGCGGCGAGATTGGTGATGTAGCCCTTGAGCCCGGCCAGGGCCTTGGCCTTGTCCACCAGCTCGGTGTTGACGCTCTTGGTAGCGCCGGACAGCCTGATGAACCGGTTGCGCTTGACCGGCGCCTGCCCGTCGACGGCGCGCTGGGCCTTGGCGACCTGCTCGTCGATGCCGCGCAGGGTGCGCCGGGCCCGCTCTGCCCGGTACTGGTAGTAGATCATCTGGTCGCGGCGGGGCCGGCTCGATCCCGACGGCCAGGGCTGGATGAAGATGTGCCCGTCGGGGATCGGGGTGCCGGGGTGCTCGCGCCGCCACTGCTTGACCACATACGGCACCTCGGGGATCTTCATGCCGAGGATGAACGACAGCCCAGCGGCTTCGATGGCCTGCTTGTTCGCCTCGGAGATCATCCCGGCGTCGGCCACGATCGTGACGTCCGGCAGGTGGTGGGCCGCCATGAACCCTTCGATCACCGGGAGCATGGTGTGGGTCTCGGCCTTGTTGCCCTCGAAGGCGGTCACCATGAGCGGGAACCCGGAGGAGTCGGTGAGCAGCCCGATCGTGATCTGCGGGTCCAGGCGGCGTTCCTTGGAAAAGCCCGGCTCGCGGAACCCATCCCCGGCGTCGGTCTCGAAGTACAAGGTTGACACGTCGTAGAGGACCAGGCTGGCCGGCCCGAGGCGGGTGTGGGCCGCGCATGCACCGGCCAGGGCCTGGCGCCACTGCGGTGCGGCGTAGTCCGGCAGGCGGCGCTTCACCGTGGCATACGACACCGCATCGATCCCGGCCTCGCCGAGCACGCGCAGGCTGTCGTGCTTGCTCGTCGGTTCGATCACCCGCGCGAGCACCAGCTGCCGGAACACCTCATCGCCCCCGGCCGCGGCAGCAAACCCCAGCGTGTCGTAGGCGCGGGACAGCGCGTCCCACAGGTGTTCCATCCGCGAGCTGACGATCTCCAGCGGCCCGCCCGCCATCGGCCCATCGTCCAGCCCCAGGTCCAGTTCCTGCTGGCCGGCGGCCAGCCGCTGACGCGCCACCGCCCTGAGCGTCTCCAACTCGGCGTCGTCGTGCGCCGACCCGATGTGCTCGATCTCCCGCGATCCGCGGCGGGAGGAGTAGACGATCTGCACCGCCCGGGCGCCTGAGGCCGTCTTCACCGTCCGCACGTACGGAGACACGGCCACCAGGGTAGAGACATGATCGATTTAGTGCGCACTTTTCGCCGTTCCCGACGGGGAACCACGAGGTCAACGCCTCGCGCTCAGCGACAATCTTGAAACGTGAGCCAAGTCA
>NZ_JAATEK010000120.1:0-1533 GCF_012034195.1 Microbispora sp. CL1-1 | reverse complement strand
CGAGTCCGACGAGCGGGTCGTGGCCGCCGTCGTCGACCTATTCCAACCCGGTGTTGTGGGAGGACCTGGCCGACATCGACGTCTTCCGGGTGGACGACACCTATTACTACTCGGCCTCCACGATGCACTACTCGCCCGGCGCGCCGATCCTGCGCTCCTACGACCTGGTCAACTGGGAGTACGCCGGACACTCGGTGCCCACGCTCGACTTCGGGTCCAAATACGACCTGAACGGCGGGCGGGCCTACGTCAACGGGATCTGGGCGTCGTTCCTGAACTACCGCCCGAGCAACAAGACCTTCTACTGGGGCGGCTGCATCGACTTCAGCAAGACCTACATCTACACCGCGACCTCGGTCGAAGGCCCCTGGAACCGGCACACCACGATCAACAAGTGCTACTACGACGCCGGGCTGCTCGTCGACGACAACGACACCATGTACGTCGCCTACGGCAACACCCAGATCAGCGTCGCCCAGCTGTCGGCCGACGGCAAGAGCGAGGTCCGCAGCCAGCAGGTGTTCTCCACCCCCTCCAGCGTGGGCACCCTGGAAGGGTCGCGGATGTACAAGCGCAACGGCGCCTACTACATCTTCCTGACCCGCCCGGCCAACGGGCAGTACGTGCTGAAGTCCACCAACGGTCCCTTCGGCCCGTACGAGATGCGCCAGGTGCTGCTCAACATGGGCGGCCCGGTCTCCGGCGGCGGCGTGCCGCACCAGGGCGGGCTGGTCCAGACCCAAAACGGCGCCTGGTACTACATGGCCTTCCAGGACGCCTACCCCGGCGGCCGCATCCCCGTGCTGGCCCCCATCACCTGGACCTCCGACGGCTGGCCCACCGTCCAGACCGTGAACGGCGCCTGGGGCGGCTCCTACCCCTACCCCAACGTGCCGCGCCCGCCCCGGCAGGTCAAGCCCCCGACCGGGACCGACACCTTCACCGGCAGCCGGCTCGGCCCCGAGTGGGAGTGGAACCACAACCCCGACACCAGCAGATACAGCGTCGGCAACGGGCTGCGCCTGCAGACCGCCACCGTCACCAACGACCTCTACTCGGCCCGCAACACCCTGACCCACCGCATCCTGGGCCCGTCCTCGACCGCGACGATCGAGCTCGACTACGCGTCCATGCGCGACGGCGACCGGGCCGGGCTGGCGATGCTGCGCGACTCCTCGGCCTGGATCGGCGTCAGGCGTGACAACGGCCAGACCCGCCTGGTGGCGACCAACAACCTGACCATGAACAGTAGCTGGCAGACCACCAGCACCGGCACCGAAGTGGCCTCCACGCCCGTGTCCGGCGGCAGGATCTGGCTACGGGTCAACGCCGACATCCGCCCCGGCAGCGGCCGCCAGGCCCGCTTCTCCTACAGCACCGACGGAGTGAACTTCACCTCGTTCGGGCCCGCCTTCACCATGGGCAACGCCTGGCAGTTCTTCATGGGCTACCGATTCGCCATCTTCAACTACGCCACCCAATCCCTCGGCGGCGCGGTCACCGTCAACCGCTTCGACCTCACCACACCCTGAC